>QQSI01000049.1 GCA_003602645.1 Candidatus Poseidoniales archaeon
GGCGGCGTCGAAATGCAAACCCGCAAAAGCGGCGGTGGAATTTTCAAGAGCCTCAAGAAGATGGCCCTCGGTGGAGAGTCCTTCTTCCTCAACACCTTCACTGCAGGCGCAGCCGGTGGCTGGGTCAGCGTCGCTCCAGGATCTCCTGGTGACATCCAAGGCTTCGACCTCGTTCCAGGTCAAGCACTCTTCATCCAAGGCGGCTCTTACCTCGCTTCAACCCTTAACGTCGTGACCGACACCAAGTTCCAAGGTGCGAAGGGGTTCCTGAGCGGTGAATCCTTGTTCTTCGTTCAAGCAACCAGCACCGAAGGCACTGGCCGAGTGTGGTACAACTCCTTTGGTGCCATCAAGCAAATCCCGGTGCAACCAGGACAAACCATCACTGTCGACACCGGCCACGTCGTTGCATTCGACGGCGGTGTCCAATACACGATCAACAAGGTTGGCGGCATGAAGTCGTTCCTCATTGGTGGCGAAGGTCTTGTGATGAATTTCACAGGACAAGGCAACGTTTGGATCCAAACACGCAACGTTGGCAGCCTCGCTGCTAAACTCGTTCCGTTCCTACCAAACCGTGGCTCCTGATTGGTCCAAGCGTTTTCAATGCCCGCCCTACAACGAAAAGGGCAGGCAATAACTTGGACTCCGTCTTTTGCTTTGAAGAACTGAGCACATCAATGATATAGAGCCAGTGCTTTTTGTGATTATGAGCGGTGGCTGGTGGCAAGATAACAACCCTAATCCTGCAGAAATGCGGCAATTAATTCAGCATCTGCAAAGTGAATTGGCTCGAGCCCACCAAGAACTAGCAATGCTGCGTGGGCAAAGACAGCAGATCAACTCCGCACACATGCATCAACCATCGAGGTTTAGATTCATACCTGATTCACTCACATGGTACGAGCACGATGCAAATGCTCGTCGAATGGGTGGGTATCTTGCGACTATACACTCCGGTGCTGAGAACCGCGAGGTGCAAGCTGCTGCGCGAGGACAAACCATCTGGATCGGTGGACTGCGACATAGACACAGCAACGGCCACGGAGCCAATACCTGGCGATGGAGCAGTGGAGAGCGATGGTTTTTCATCAACTGGAATGTTGGGGAACCCAATAATTCCGGTGGACGTGAAAATGCAGTGCAAATGTACAGCAACGGAAAATGGAACGATGTACGCCAAGATTGGAAAGGACCAGCGGTGTATGAATTCCCTCATACCTATTGATTCGTGACGAATTCTATCTGGTCAAATATGGCATTCTTCATCACATTGACGTGAGAGTAAGATTTTGTTTTCAATCACGATTTCACGCACAAAACCCAACTTCGGCAAACAAGAAAAAGGTCACCAAATCAACCTCCTCGGCTCAGAATTTAGGCGAAGACAATATAACCACAGGAGAATGGTTGAACCGGAGAGGAAACTCTTCAGGGAAAACCATGAGTTGTTCACTCGATATTCCACTCGGCCCATCATGCAGAGACCCGAGCCTTGAAGCGGATTTACAGGCCCGCCTCGACGCAGGCCATCGTGTGTTCGCTGTGGGCGATGTCCATGGCCACCTTGCGACGTTCAGAGCGTTGCTCCATCGACTCGATTTGAACGATGAGGAGCGAATCGTCTGTTTGGGTGATATGATTGATCGAGGGCCAGATTCTGCCGGACTCATCGCATTGGCGAGAAACGACCCCCGAATCATCTGCATTAAGGGGAACCATGAGCAAATGGCCCTGCAATCCATTCAGCCAGATGGAAAGGTGGAATTGTGGCAGCCTTGGCTGCGGCGAGGAGGAAAATCGACATGGGGGTCGTACATCGTTCGCGCTCAAGGAGACTTATGGGTCGCTAAATCCAACTTCTTCAGCGATGCTATGTGGATGGACAACCTCCCCACCCAAATTGTTCTCGACCGGGTAAGACTGGTTCATGCTGGCTATGATCCGAGAATGCCTCTGGACGCACAGGGCGAGAAGGAACTGTTGTGGATTCGAAAGCGTTGGTTCCAACATGACGCTCCGGTTGATCCTGCTCGGATGGTTGTGTTCGGCCATTCAACCACAACGAAGGTCGGGAAATCAGCAGGTGATGTTGCATTCTCTTCCTTTGAGTTGCCTGACGCTCGGCCGGCATGGGTCGGTATGGACATCGGAGCGTACAACCATGTTGCACCGGGGATTGCCGCACTTGACCTTCAGACCTTGCGGGTTACAAAGCAAACGACTCTGCGGTCCGAACGCTGGTTTGACCACGGAAACACTGCAGCGAAAGGTGGGAAGAAACCGAAACGCTGGAAGCAAGAGGGGAACCGCAAAGAGGCTTGGATTGCCGAGCATTATGGTTTAGCAGCCTTACGGATGAGCAAGCGAAGGGAACACATTGCAGAACGAAAGGCAAAGCAAAGGCTCCGGATGGCTGGCGTGGTCTTGGAGCGCTCAGATTTGACAAAGACGCCCTTTCATTGCGCGCCAAGTGAAGGCCTTGCGCCTCACGGCAAAGAAAGTCATCGAGACCTCGATTATATCCACAACGGGCAGCGGATTCGCAAAGGCCCTGGCACTGAAACAGATCGAAGCCCACCCCATTTGCCGGGTCCGACTGGGTTTCGAATTCATCAACGAAGCCATGCGAACATCGAATCACCATCGCATCTTGACCACACCTCAAATGCGTGGAACGCTCGGCGCCGGTTGCAAAAGTCTTGATTCGGTGAACGACAAAATACCCCCTTTGAGGACCTGATGTCAAAACGGTGTATTTTCCACACTACGGTTGCAAAGGAAAGGTTTCCAACCGAGGTTCACCTGAATGATGAGTTTATTTACCACATTCTTACACTTTTAGTTCTCTTTCCCCGAAATTCGACTCTTGAAGTGTGTTTGACGCATGAACACGAACCTTCAAGAGGGTTCACGTTGTTCCATCCTTTCATGGAACCCACCCAAAGCAACGCAACTGCTCGGCACGCAACCACCCTCGCCCTTCGTGTTGCAGTCATGCGCGTGGTAAAGCAGAGAAAAACGCACAGAAATTTCCTTCAAGCATCCGCTGAAACTGAAGCACGCCTCCTTGAAGGAAAACCAAATTCTATCTTCATGTACGGACTTTGATCCACTCCCCCAACATACCCACTCCCTCATCCGCCCTGTATGCAATTTCTCTCAAAGGGCGGGTGGGGTGAAGGCCTGTTTGGAAGCGTTCATGGCATTGATTCCTCTGGCTAAACCATGGAGCCTCTTGCTTGGGAAGCGATTCTCACTGCTGGGACCTTCTTCATTCTTGGAGCCACATCGCCCGGGCCAAGCCTGATGGTTGTCTTGAGAAACACCCTCATCGGCGGACGCAGGCAAGGTGTGGCGTGTGCCTTAGGCCACGGTTTGGGCTTTGGACTGTATGCAGGAAGCGCTGTATTCGGCCTCATTGTGCTGCTCGAGCAAGCACCAGATATCTTTCTCGTTCTGCAACTGTTTGGCGTAGGTTTACTGGTGTGGTACGGTTGGAAAATGTGGCACACCGCCCTCGAGGAACCTCAAGAAAGCGATTTGATTCCATCGATTCAAAAGCGTCAAGGGTTCACAGAAGGCTTTGCGATTGCGTTCTTCAATCCGAAGATTGCGTTGTTTCTTGTGGCCGTCCTAGCTCAGGTTCTCGAACCTGGCATGGGCATGAACACGAAGTTGGCGATTGGCGGATTGGGCATGATCATCGACGCAGTATGGTACGTCATTGTCGCCTTGCTTCTAACTGGCACCAGGGCACTGGAATTGTTGCGGACCCATGGAACGGTGGTCTACAAGGCGACAGCGGTTGCGTTGTGGCTGTTTGCTGCCTCTGTAACCTACTCGCTTGCATGATTATTTTTGGCACCGGGGACAGAGGAAGGTAGAACGGTTGCTCTGGACAATGCGCTCGATGGTTCCGTTGCAGCCTTCTTTCAAGCACGGGCCATCTTCCCGGTCATACACCTGGAAATGATGACCAAAGTACCCCAGCGTTCCGTCAACCGCGGCAAAATCATTCAGCGTTGAACCGCCAACAGCAATCGCAGCCTCAAGCACAACCTTGACTTCTTTTACCAGTCGCTCAAGCTTTTTGGTCGGCTTGCCGTTTTTTCGGACCAGGGTGTTCGAAGGCGTTGTTGGTGAGATACCAGACCTGTGCAATGCCTCGCAGGCGTAGATGTTTCCGACACCGACAACAAAGCGTTGGTCAAGCAATGTGATTTTGATGGCAGAGCGTTTTGCCCCAATCCGCTCTGCAGCGATGGTTGGATTCCAATCGTCAAATGGTTCAGGCCCTAAATGCTCAAGCAGCGACTGCACGGGCTCTTCCGCCCGTTCAAACAGATCAGCAATCCCGAAGCGTCGTGGATCGGTGTAGACTGAGGCCGAACCATCATCGAAGCGAAATTCCATGTGATCGTGACGACCATCAAAACCTGTCAGTTCACCAAAAACAGACCGCTCAACGCCATCACCAGTCGGATTGAGTCGAGCGACTTCTGTCGGGGTGACGAGGGTGTAGCGGCCGCTCATTCCAAGGTGCGAAAGGAACACCTGTCCGCCGGACAAATCCACGAGGAGGTATTTCGCACGGCGACGCACAGCAAGGACCGTTTGACCGGTCAGCATTTCTGCCATTCGTTCGGGAAATGGAAAGCGTAAATCTGTGCGGCGGAGGATGACCTGTTCAATGGTCCGACCAAGCCAAGCTTGTTCCAATCCGGCACGGACCGTTTCAACCTCAGGCAATTCAGGCACGCTACTCACTCCGTTCGCTTGACATGGAAGAGAACGTGATTGTCTTCATACCCTGTCAATTCAATGCGTTCTGTGACATCGAAACCAGAGGTTGACAACTGTTGTTCTACCTTCGCAAACAGCGCAACTTCGCCTTCTCCAGTCCAGCGTTCGCTCGCAGCCTTGAGTGACAAAAGCCCTGTTCCCCCGATGTGAAGAAAACGTCGACAGGCGGCAATGAAAATATCCACTTGACCCGCTTGGGCTACATCTTGAAACAGCCAGTTCACCTTTGTTGGAAGCAGAACACCCCATGCTGCGTGCTGGCGGGCATCACCGAGAACGGGCACTAACCCCGGTCTTGATTTGGCCATATGCGTCAGTTCTCGCAGGCATCGAGGAGCCAAATCAACAGCAACGAGACGCCCGTTGAGGTCGTTTCCCTCCCCACACAAGTGATCGTGCAGGTGACTGATTGAAGTTCCATGCCCTGCACCAAGATAGAGCACAGTGGTGCCCTCTTCTGGTAGCAATAGAGCAGGATCCTCGCGAGTTCTTAGAATACCAGCGCCAAGTTTAGACCGAGTTGGATCCCATCTTCGGCATTCCATCCCCTGGATTCGCCTAAGCGACTCACCATAGACGCTATGGCCTGGCACGGCGTTAATGGTCCAGATGGATTTGCCCTCTTTGAGAACGCCCCATGACAAGGCTTCTGAACGGCGACGGTTGTTTCCACGGCCCATTTCATCGCCTCATGCACGTCGAGATGGCGGCCGTGGATGTGCGGCTTTAATGGCCTCAACCTTTGCCTCAAGTTCACGCATCTCCTCCTCGCCCCAAGGCTCCCCGTCAAACGCATCCACTTTTGCGGCGATGCTTGCCTTAGCGGCTACTGTACGAGCAATCTTACCGCGAACCCAGCGTGGTGAACGGGAGATCCACGGATGCATGAAAATATGACCGTGCTTAGGGGGAGGGGCTCCAGTTTTCAGGTGATTGAAAAACGCCTTTTCTGCACCCAACACCTGAACGGTTCCTGCCGGTAAGCGTGCTAGGCGCATGCGACCGTGCGCCTCAACACACAAACGGGCTGCAAGCAACGGACCGAGCAATGCAGACAAGGAGGGGAGATGGTCCTCGGCAAGGGTTCGGATGCCGTTTTCCATGCGGTCAAGTTGGCCACGAAACACAGCAACGCTGGAACCCCATTCTTTCAGAGCCTTCCATTCAGGTTTGCTCGGGCCGACGGGGGGAAGGCTGACTTCGAGTGTTTTTGAGAGGTGTTCGAGGGACTCTGCCTCTCCAACGAGACGACCGAGTGAGGAACGGTCTTTGCCGAACCGTGCTTCTGGAAGGAACAGGCCCACCCATTCCACCAACCTAGCTTCCATGGTGATGAAGGTGCTACGAAGTTCATCGCTCGCTCGCATCAAGTGTTCAAGACGACGGTCTGGGTCCCCTGCTGCTTGCGCAACGCCGCGGTTCGCCATTGCAAGTGCTGCAGCATCCACTGCTGCTTGCGCATCGGCATCCGGCAGTGGCCAATCTGCTTGGGGAAGATCAAGTTCCCCATGCACCCTTGCCTTTGCCTCGGGAAAACGCTCCTGCAAGGTCATCGCTTCGGGCGTGAGCCCCGCTTCAGCAATGCATTCCAGTCGTTGTACAACGGAGCGCTCGTCATAGAAACCATCCCACTGTTCCACATCGAGGATTGTCCCCTCGTCGTTGGCAACAGCAGCGGCCCTCCAATCGTACCATAGCCACATGGTTCAACCGTACCATCCGTCTGTCTTCATCCCTTCCCCTCAGAAACCCTCAAAAGTGCACCTTGCGTATTATTATTGTTTTTCGTAAATACAAACATTAGGCATGGGTTTAGCCAAAAGGCTAAGTATAGCATTGACTGGGCTGTAGGTATGTTTTGCCCTCAATGTGGAACATTGGCATTCCCAAGTCCCAATGGAGACATATCGTGCACAAATTACAAGTGCGGATACAATGGTCCTGCAAATTTGGTGATCAAGGGCACTGATGGTAAGGATGTTGATCTTTCCAAGGCGAAATCAAGCACACAAGCAAAGTCACGAGTCTATGAAGTGATCAAGGATTCCGATAAAATGCAAGGCGTCCTCACCAAGGGCACATACATGTGTCCAAACCGAATCGATGGGATCCCTTGCGATTGTATTGAGGTCTTTTCTTACCTTGAACAAACTCGTTCAAGCGATGAACCAGAGACCCGCATGCTCACCTGCAAAGACTGTGGTCACGGCTGGCGCGAGTACTGAAGCGGTTTTGAGCCTCCTCTAGGCTTAAATACGACGGTTTCTTAATCAGAACATGGCAAATAAGCCCATTCTCATCGCAGCAGCAGTGATTATGTTGATCAGCTTAGGCTCGTTGGCAGTTGCAGGTTCTGCAATTTCCAGCGTCGAAGAAGACTTCGAATCAATCGACGCCTCAACCTACCTCTCTGATGCGTCCACTTCACACCAAATCATCTACACCGACGACGACGGTGCTGGGAATTCTGGGTGGTTGATCCTTATCGAAGGCGATGATACCGACGCTGACAACAACGGGAGAATCGATGCGTGTGAGGCGTTCACCTACACGGTGAAGGCTGATGGAGAAGACGTCACAAATTCGACATCGCAGTACTTATGTGACGAAGACGACGAAAAAGGCATCAGTGATTTGTTCCCCGATTTGAATTTGATTGCTGCCGTTTCAGTATGCGATACGTACGATGACACCGGGTATGAAGATCTCGAAGAATGCTTTCTTGGCAAAACATACACGATTGAAAGCAGCACGAGCATGACCATCTTTGATGCGGATTCATATTACATTGAAATCTTGGGTCAACTTGGTGGTTTCATCGGTGAACTGCTTGGTGGAAGCTGCTTGGGCATCCTCGGGGTGTGTTGTAGCATCGTGTTGTTGATCGTCGGTCTCCTGGTTGGTGGTAACCAACAACCAACGGTGATGATGGGTGGCGTGCCAACCGGGCAAATCCCAACAATGGGCTATCAAGCCCCAGTCGGGCAAATGCCTCAGCAACAGTACCAGGCTCCTGTCCAGCAAACCATGCCTCAGGGCCAAGTGGTGCCCAGCGCGCAGATGACACAGCAACCCGTTGAACAACAACCACAGTCCAATGTTTGGGACCAAGTCTGAACTTCAGTAATCGTTCTCGACACGAGGTGCCAAGAAATACTGCACATTTGCAGCACCATCATTGAATGAGAATTTCATCGACAAAGGATAATTCTCACCAAAGCCAACTTCAACAGTCTCGAGAGGGCCAAACACCTTTGCCATTGGGACAAGGTAGGTGAGTGAATATTGGCTTCGTGCCGGGTTTTCGCATTCAAGTGATTGCAGTTCGTCTTTGTGGAACGCAACCGTAACCGAATCGGTCGAGCCTTGGACGTGCACAGTAAAGGTGTTCGAATCGATGCTGAAGTTGACCAAATCACCAACTTGGCGTGCTGCCTTGAGGGCTTGTGAGAAATCTGCACCCGAAAGTTGGACCGTGCATGGGAGCTCAAGGTTTGGCAGCGTGGGAACGTTCATGGTCGAGTCATCAAGGGGTCGAATGTTACGGTCGATCTTCCCCAAGTTAAGCGTCAACACACCGGAGTCGGTGTTGAAGGCCATTTCGATCATGTCCGTTGCAGCACCGAGGCTAACAAGTTCCTTGATTTTCCTTAGTTCCAAGCCAAGCTTGCTTTCATCTATTTCCCAGGTATCGAATGCCGCTGCGTCAATGTTCATCTGAATCATTGCTACGTGCGACGGGTCAACAACCCGTACTTCCATTCCAGCTTCACCGAAATCAAAGCGTGCGTCTTCGACAACAACACCTAACGTTTCGATAATTTTGCTCATCAAGTCCTGTCGGGCCGTGACGTTCAACATTTGAGATACACCCCTCTC
>QQSI01000005.1 GCA_003602645.1 Candidatus Poseidoniales archaeon
TACCCATTGAAAGGACGGGGTTCGCAAGGGGTTCCTTGTGTTCAAACGAACTTCATCAGCCTTTATGTCTCAGAAACAATATGCCCAAAAAACTTGAAAATATACCAAAAAAGAATGCAACAAAGAACATTTGGTCAGTGAGCTCGAAGAACAACATCCCAGGGTACACCCTCAACAGTGTCACAACACCGACAATTAGCAGGATCAAACCGACGATTTTTCGAACCGGTTCTGGAATCAGACCTATAATATTACTTACAATTTTGCGGGCCTCTCTTCTAAACATTTGTCGCAGGTGGTATTCGATAACTGGATTGGCCATGAAAATTAATCAAAGATGTCCCATGATAAAAGTATAGCCGGTTGTATACAATCCACCCGTTTGCAAGAGCCCAAGCAAACATTCGTGATTGCACGATACTTTGGACGTGAAAAGAAAATTCATTGTATCGCTTTTCAAAATAAACATTTGAATAGAGACCTTCCCTACAGAGACTATGGACCATGAGGAAGTCTATGGAAGAATCACTTCAATTCTCGATGGAGAGGATGATTGGGTCGCTGCAATGGCCACCGTAGCATGTGAATTGCACAATGCCTTTGATCACTACCATTGGACAGGATTTTATCGAACAACTTCACCCGAGATGTTGAAAATTGGCCCTTACCAGGGTGGGCATGGGTGCCTGTACATACCATTTGACAAGGGTATTTGTGGGGCTGCTGCCCGAACGGGGAAAACGCAAGATGTGCCCAACGTCCATGAGCGTGTTGAGCACATTGCCTGCAGTTCAACAACCAACAGTGAAATTGTGGTTCCTGTGAAAAATTCCAAAGGCGAGGTTGTGGCTGTCCTTGATGTCGATTCTGATGATTTCAGTGCTTTTTCAAAACAGGATATTGCCTTGATTGAGCGCGTTTGTGAATGGTTGGGCACAATGTATCACTGATCCCATCAGATGGATCAAAAGAAATTGGCAATCATTTCCAGTAGTTCGATTGGTTTCCAAACACCCATAAAATAGGAAATTGCAAGGATTGCAAACACCGAAATTACACCATAAAACACATTCTCATTCCAATCCTTTACTTTAGCTCCATCCAAAGGACCCCATGGAATCATGTTGAACAGCCCAAGAACGAGGTTTGCTCCAATCCAAAAGACTCCTGCATCGATGAGCATTTGTTGCCAGATGAGTGTTCCACCATACAGATATCCTGTTGCACCGGTGGGGAGTGTGGCATCAAAGGCTCCAGTGAGGCCAAGGATAACACCCCAAATTGGGATGCCAATCAAGAACAGGCCAAAATTCACTAGAGGGCCGGCGACCGCAATGTGGCCGTTTTGCCGACGAGTCACAACACCAGCAACCATCACTGCACCTGGGGCCATAAAGAGGAATCCAAGGAAGAATGAAAGAAATAAACCGAATCTCAAACCACTCGGATCGGCACGGAACTCCGCCCAGCATCCATTCTTTTTGGCGATGATTTTGTGGCCAATTTCGTGCAGTAAAAAGGCGGGCCCTACTGCAAGCAGCATCACAGGCATAGCGAGAAGAAGTTGAATGATCCACGAAGAAAGGGAGGTTGAAAGAAGCGCCCCAAGGCCCCCTACCCACATAAAGCCGAGAGCAAGGGTGAACGCTGCGGTGGCAAGACGAAGGTGTTTTTTCTCTTCCTCACTGAAATGCCAAATGCCACCAGTGTGCATTGCTGCAGGTTTATTGGGTTGAAGCCCCATGAATTGGGCGAGAAGAGGATTCAGCCCTTGATTGCCGTTCAATTCGAAATGGAGGGTTCCATCGTTGCTCTGGCGTGCATGAACGCGATGGACTTTCGGGCGCTGTTTGAACGGGTCATCATCGAGGATGTCCGCTCTCGGGTCTCGACCTGCCATGGTGAGGGTTTCGCCCGATACAATTTGAAGCCTCGCGTCCGAAAGTTGATGCGGTTAAGGCCGAACCTCACGGTGAGACCCCATGTCAATGCCTAGGCGAGCCATGAAAGAAATGGGTTTTCAAGCATGTTGTTTGTTGTGCGATGCACCAGATGAAAAGGGGGTTCAGCAATGCAAAACCTGCATCAGTCACCACCGGAATGTGCGCGACCAAATCGCAAAAGCACCTGCGGACGATTCTCTGATTCAATTTGCAAAGGAGATTTTGATGATGGCTGCCGCGCCACATCGGTATGATCATGATGAAGTGCATGGCCCTACACTTATTCACCAACAGCAACTTGCTGCAGCTCTTACCGAACGCAAACCTTTGCCAAAAGGCGAAGATGTTGCAGAGGTGTTTGACAAAATGCGCGCCAGCAAAACGTTTGTTGATGAGTCAGAGAATGTTCTTGAGGGAAGGCAAGAGATGATTGAAGCGATGTATGTCGATCAAAGACAATTGGAAAACTATGGTGCCCGAACAGTCCCTAGTCGGCCCATTGAACCTGTTGATCGGAGGGATCGTGTTGGGGAAGACACTGAACTGACAGATCGACTAGAAGCGGCCACTCAGGCCCAATCGGCACCAGAAGAACTTGTTGAAGTTGTGGAAGAGTTAGTCTTTGAAGAACGTCAACAGAAACGTGCTGCTTGGCAAAGCACGCTCTCTGATGTGAAGGATTTGCTTGATGAAGACCTCGATATATGATTTTTATTTATTTACCAATTAGTAAATAATTAGGTTAATTGATTTTCAATTTGTAAATGAGGGTTTTGGCCTTCACACATCTCTGCTTAGAGTGTTGCCTGTTTTGGTGATATGTTGATGTGGGGTTGATGAAGATCATAAGAGAATCTTTGAGTTCCTTTTCCTTTCGATTTCTTCCCGAGGAAATTAACATTGCCGATTTCCCCGAGTTGCTGAACATGGGTGCCAGCACACGGACACAAATCGAATCCATCATCAATTTTCACGACACGGAGTTCTCGAACACTTGATGGGAGGAGATCCATGTTTGTTCGTTCCGGTGGCATGATTTCATTGACTTGTTCACGCGTCATGATCGTGTCTGTAACAAGCAGGTTCTGTGCAATGATTTCGTTCGCACGCTCTACTAAGGCATTCAACATAGTTTCGTCAAAGACGATTGGATTGAAATCAATTCGTGAGCGATCGCTGTGAATTTGGTTCCCAACGGTTCGTGCTCCATCAAACATTTCGTACACAAGACCGGACATCAGATGCTGTGCTGTGTGCATGCGCATGTGAGCGTGGCGCCTTTCCCAATCGATGCTTCCTCTAATTTCGTCACCAACATTCAGTTGGTGGCCTCCACCAACTGTGTGCATGATCTCGTCACGCCCCCTCACTTCCGACACTTGGATTGGACCATTTGGACCAGACAAGGTGCCTGTATCCCAATTTTGTCCACCACCAAGGGGGTAGAACAGGGTTCGATCGAGGACAACATGTTCTGGATGAATTTCTGTTACTACTGCTGAAAAATGTTGATAATATCCAGCTTCGATGCTTTCGAGGTAGAGCTTTGTTGTCATTTTGATACCTCTGCGAGACGCATTCCCTCGAAAATTTGTGCATCGATGGTGCGGTTTTTGGCTGAAAATGGTAGATTTGAATGGATTTGTTCAATCCAACCATGATCTGGTTGCCAGTCGGGCGTGCCTTCAAACCAGACCTCACTGAGTCCTTCGCTCCGGAAAAACGACCATGCTGTTTCAGGAAGAAACTGACAATCGCTGGTTAATGCAGTGCCGCCAAACCATGATGTGGTCACCCTAGGTTCTACATGCTCAATCATTGAATGTTCATCAATCGTATGTTGCATTCCACCAGGTGCCGGCGGTACAAAGTGAGCTGAATTAATCACTCGATCCACGGTGATTGAATCTTTAGATGACCGTCCCCCACCTTGGAATTCAACGACGAATTGCCCATTTGCAACCTCAACTGAAGTGACCCTTGTTTTTGTGTGGATGGTTGTACCGGTATGTGCCGCATTCATGGCTAGATGTTTTGTGAGCCATTCGCTGCGCAGGCCCCAACCAGGCTCATTGTTAGCTGGTTTGAGAAATTTAAGTTGTTCTTCGGTAAGGTATGCGTTGAGAAGAGAAAGTTCGTGAATGAATCCTGGTTGTGCACTCGGCATACCAACTTCAGCATGCAGTTCAATCAGTGATACTTTACAATGTTCTGAAAGATGGGTTGCAGCGACTAAGGAGGCGATTGAGCCACCGATGAAAAGGACATGTTTCATGCTGTTGCCTCACGATCTGGTTTTATGTCCAAGGCGAAAACAGGACAAGAAGGGATGCATAATTCACAATGTGTGCACCCAGCTTCATCGACAACGGCCAGTCGATCAACGAGAGTAAGGACATTAACCGGACAAAGGGCAATGCATGCTGCACAACCAAAACATCGATCATCATCGACAACGAACGTATGGTTCGGCTGTCGGCCCATACCTCAACGAGAAGGTAAGGGTTCATCTTCCCTTCGTTGAGATGAAATGATTTCATGTGGAGTTTGACAGAGCTTAGAAAAATTCAGCCAGATATTCTCGATGGTAAAATCAATCAGTGATTTGATTATCAAATCTCGAAAAATATGATTCGAGTGGAAAGCAATTTATTTGATTTAGAATGGAAAAAAGGATTATGTCCGTACACCCCTTAATTTCCATTGGAGTTAGTTCCGTTGATCCAAAGGAGGTATGACGTAGAAAGGAATTGAAAGAAACGGAAGTATGCCCCGTAGAATATGGTCGCGACAAGCACATAATACTACCACACAAAAATCATTGAAAAAAATCATCGAAACGCAACAATATCTCTCCACAGGAAATGAAGGGGTCCGGGTGCAAAACATGCACATATTCATCATGTGTGGACTCTACCAAAGAATGTTCAGCATGGTTTTGTATTCTGCAGGAAGGACTACTTCGTACCCTGAAGATGCCCCAAAGAAAGGTCTCCGTTACCATTGCCTCGGTGGCGGTGATGAAGTAGGAAATGTTGGAATTGTCTTCGAAAACGAACGTCAGAATCGCCTCCTTCTTGATTATGGCTTAGCCCCAACCCATCCTCCACGCTATCCTTCAGAGGCTCCTCAAGTCAAAGATGCTGTAATCACACATTCACATGTAGATCACCTTGGCATGGCACCCTGGTTGTGTTCAAACCATCGAACACTTCTCCACGGAACAGCACTCACGGCACAAATTTCAGAAATGATGTGGTATGATTGCCATAAAGTAAGTTCAATTGAAGGTTATCCACTTGCTTGGGATAAGCGCGATATTGATACTGCGCTTGATGCATGGCGCATACACGATTTCGATGAATCTTGGAACCAGGACGATTGGAAATTAACCCTCCGAAAAGCTGGTCATATTCCTGGGGCAGCAATGCTTGATCTCGAAACCCCCCAACGCCGCGTGTTGATTTCAGGTGATTTCGATACACGAGATTCACCGCTTACAACGGGTGCTAAACCACAAAAAACAGACACACTCTTTGTCGAAGGCACCTACGGTGGCCGTGAACACCCCAACCTCGATGAAGAGATTCAACGCTTCGTAGAACATGTTCAACGAGTTGTTGACCGGGGAGGGACAGTATTGATTCCGGCATTTGCAAACGGGAGAACTCAAGATGTCGTTATGCGGCTCCACAAATACCTCCCTCACCTCAATGTTCACGTTGATGGAATGGGGAAGCGCATTGCAAAAATGCAAATGAACCATCCAGAGACGCTTCGCGATCCAGCTGCCCTTCGCTCAGCGTGGTCATGGTGCAAACGAGTTTCGAGTAAATCAGATCGGAAGCGGGCGTTGGAAGCAGATGTGATCGTATCAACATCTGGCATGCTCCAAGGAGGGCCCTCAATTTGGTACCTAAATCGTCTTCGTCATGATCTAAAAAACGCCATCCTGTTCACTGGCTACCAAGCTAAAGCAACAGGTGGGCGACAACTCCAATCTGAGGGAACACTGAAGATTTTTGGCAAGGACACAGAAATTCCACTTGAATGGGATACCTACTCATTTTCCACCCATGCAGGGCACAAGGAGATTGTAGATTTTGCAGCCGCTTGCGAAGCAGAAGAAGTCATCATTTACCACACAGATCCAGTTCACGCCCGTCCCCCGCTTGCTTCCGCTTTGGAGAAGAACGGACACATTGTCCACAACCCAGTGAACGGTATCTCTGAATATTTAGGTGAAGAATTTAGCCGAAGTCATTGAATACAACAACGCTAAGCCATTCACATGGCGGCAAAGGCTCCGGCAGGCGGAAAGAAACCAAAAAAGCGCAAGCGTAAGATGCGACTTTCCCTCAAACAAAAAAAGATGAACGTCACAGGCGATTCATACAAAGACAATCTTGGTTGGTCAACAGAAGTTGGCCGTACCCTTAACGACACACCTGCACCAAAAGGCCCTGAAACCCTCCGGGTCCAATGTGATTCTTGTGGATCGATGCTCAAAATCCCGAAGCCTAAGAAATCTCGCTACACTGTGACGTGTTCTTACCCAGAGTGCGGAAATGAAATGAAGTTCGAGTGAACCTCTGGAACGGCTCTTTATGAATCTTGAAACACTCGTGTTGTGTTTCGCTTTATTTCTTATCGCGGCGCTTTATTCCTCAGTTGGCCACGGAGGGGCGTCCGGATACCTTGCCGTTCTTTCCCTCTCAACATTCGCAACATTGAACGCTGCTTGGCTAAAACAACACGCCTGGGTCCTCAACCTCGTCGTTGCAAGTCTTGCGTTTTATCATTATCAAAAAGCAGGATTTCATCGGCCAAAATTATCCTTTGTTTTCATCATAGCAAGTTTACCTGCAGCGTTTTTTGGCGGCACGTTAGCGGTCGACGGTGCTGTCTACGACACCCTTCTTTCCCTTGCTCTGATCTTTGCAGCCATTCGCTTGAGTCAGTCGACCCAATCACCAGATCAAGCAGAAAACCAACCGCTCCCTTCTCTACAAACGACGGTCCCAATCGGTGCTTCCATCGGTGTGTTGAGTGGAATGATAGGGGTGGGTGGGGGTATATTTCTTTCACCAATTCTAGTGTTAAAACGATGGGCTACGCCAAAGGCGGCTGCTGCCACAGCAGCTCTCTTCATCTGGGCGAACTCTGCCGCAGGGCTTTTTGGCGCCCACTTATCAGGCCAACTCAATCTTTCGCTCGATCCACTCATTTTTTTCATAGGTTCGGTGGCAACTGGGGGCTTTTTAGGTTCAAAATATGGGGCTGAGCGAGCCCCTCAAACGACCATTCGCTGGTTGCTGGTGGCAGTTCTTCTGCTCGCGACCACTAAACGAATCTTTGACGCTCTCCTTTGATTCTCCACCGTGAACCTCAAACCCAATCATCGCTTGGTCAGTGTGTGTCCGAGGTGCCATATTTTGTTGATTTGCAAACGGCGATTGACATTGCCTGTGCAACCCCACTTCACCTCAACACAGAGTTCGTTCCCCTCGATGCCGCCCACGGGAGGGTGGTTTCAGAAGACATCACCTCGAAAGTCAATGATCCGCCCTTTGATAATTCAGCAATGGATGGATTCGCCTTTATTCAATCTGACAGCCTCGAACCCCCTACCACCTTATCAATCATCCAGACACTTCAGGCAGGGGATCACCAAACCACGCAACCATTGGAGCACCATCAGGCGACGCGAATCATGACAGGAGCTCCAATGCCCCCTGGCGCGGATTCAATTCTACCCATCGAGTTATGTCAAGTGAGTGATGATGGAGCAGAGGTGACCTTACTTGAGCAAGGCCGCCCCCATTTCATACGTAAAAAAGGTGAAAATTTAGTCGCAGGAGACGTCGCGTTAACCCAAGGTACCACACTTACGCCCGCAAAAATTGGCCTTTGTGCAACAATGGGTTGGCCAGAGGTGCCCGTGTTCCAACAGGCCAAAATCGGCATCATTTCAACAGGAGATGAACTTAAGTTCCCGGGTGAAGAACTTGAACCACACCAAATATACGAATCAAATTCCTTCGGTCTTGCTGGCCTCGTTGAATGGATGGGCCACAACACGGTCCGCTACCCAGCGGTTGCAGACTCGATGGATTCTCTTCGAAAACTTCTCGACAAAGCAAGCGCAGAATGCGATCTTGTATTGACATCTGGTGGTGTTTCAATGGGGGATTGGGACTTTGTGCGGAAAATAATGGAAGAAGAAGGAGACATTCACTTTTGGAGGGTAAAAATTCGACCAGGATCCCCACCCCTTTTCGGTCTGTGGAAGAACACGCCTCTGTTTGGCCTCCCTGGAAACCCAGCGAGCAGCCACGTTGTGTTTCGAATGCTTGTAGCACCTTACCTTCGCGCATCATTGTTGGGCGGGGGGCCAAGCCCAATGCGTCTCCAGGTTCAATTGGCCGAGGATCTCAGAGGTGATGCCAAATGCCTCGCACTTCGTCGGATCATCATTGATACTAGTGGAAAGCACCCCCTTGCCTTCTCAACAGGATCTCAAGGTTCAGGCAACCTCAACAGCATGGCAACAGCGGATGGGCTGACCCTTCTGCAGCCAGGTCAACCGTCAAACAAAGGCGATTGGTGTGAGGCAATACTTCTGTGATGTGAGCCTATGAGAACAACTGTTGAAGAACCAACATTACTGATTGACGCAATTGCTGGGTTGTACCCGAACACCACTCGAGCCAAACTCCGCCGAATGCTCACGGAAGGCCGGATCCTCGTTGAAGGCCGAGTGCAACACAGAGCAAAACATCCAGTTGAAGCAGGCCAAACGGTTGAAGTGACCGACCGCGCAAAAGGAAAAGAAGCGGCACCACCACCTACCATCAGCGCAAAACACCACCGCCTATCAATTGTGTATGAGGATGAAGCTATTCTTGTGGTGGACAAACCTGCTGGTTTGCTCTCAGTTGCAACCAATAAGATGGAGGATGACACCCTTCATTCTCGATGTGTGAATTACGTTCGTCTGAGCAATGAGCGAGCGTGGATCCACATTGTCCATCGTCTTGATCGAGAAACCTCTGGAGTCATGGTGTTTGCTCGCCACGAACGATACAAATCCTATCTCCAAGAACAATTTGCTCAACGTGAGGTTCATCGAACCTACCACGCATTGGTCGAAGGCAAGCCCGCCCAGGCCAAAGGAACTGAACGTGCGTGGCTTGTGGAAGACCGCAATCTTCGGGTTAAAAAAGTCAAACCTTCATTCAAAGGCGCAAAGGAAGCCATTACCCATTGGGGCATTGAAGATTCAGACGATGAAGTGTCTTTGATTCACATCACCATTGAAACTGGGCGCCGTCACCAGATTCGCATGGCTATGAAAGCCCTTGGTTGCCCTGTTGTTGGGGATGATTTACACGGTGCAGTAACCAACCCACTCAACAGGATCGCATTACACGCAACCGCCCTCGAATTCCTCCATCCTGAAAATGACGACCCAGTCCGATTTGAAGCAAACATCCCCTTTCTTCCAAAATAATGTCGTCGTCTGGAAATGCGTGCCTTCTTGAACCGTTGACGCGCCCGATGAATCGATAGCATGAGTGGCGAAGCGGGCGACCATGGTTGGATTGAGGTCAAAGGGGCGCGAACCCACAACCTCCAAGACATCAATGTCAAACTCCCCCGCGGACAATTCGTTGTGATCTCAGGCGTCTCCGGCTCTGGTAAATCCAGCCTTGCCTTTGACACGCTTTATGCAGAGGGTCAGCGGAGGTACGTGGAGAGTTTGTCTTCATATGCTCGACAATTCATCGGACAAATGAAAAAAGCAGATTGTGACGGCATTGAGGGCCTATCGCCTGCCATTTCCATCGATCAAAAACAGGGTTCACACAACCCCCGCTCCACCGTAGCAACTGTGACAGAAATACAGGATTATTTGCGTCTTTTGTGGGCTCGCATCGGCAAACCACATTGTCCAGAATGCGGTCGAGAAGTGGCCCGAAGAACCGTTCAAGAAATCGTTGACGATGTGCTATGGCACATGGAAGGACACGCTATCGCTGTTTGGGCGCCGGCGGTCCGTGCCCGAAAGGGGACACATGTGGATCTTTTCCGACAACTTGTAGAGCAAGGGTTCCTGCATGGAAAGGTCAATGGCCATGAAGTTGGATTTGAATCACCCCCCGAACTCGATAAAAACTTCCGACACGATATCGATGTCAGGATCGACCGACTTCGCTGTACCCGCGACCGCCGACAGCGCCTGACTGAGGCTGTTGAAAGTTCATTGCGGCTTGGGGGTGGAGCAACCGCCATCGAAAGCCTTGAGGCCCCGAAAGAGGATGCGGAACTCTCCGAAGGCACCAAGGCCCGATTGACCAAAGTGGGCGATACTGTGGCTTGGTCAGAAGACTTTGCATGCCCAGAACACGGGGCGTTTATGCCAGAACTCTCTCCACGTGTGTTCTCATTCAACTCACCACTTGGGGCGTGCGGCGCTTGTCAAGGCCTCGGTGTTCAGCGACAATTCAACGTTGACTTGATTGTTGATGGCACCCTCACAGTCAGCAACGGCTGTGTCCGTCCGTGGAGGCAATCCATGTCACCATCGTGGTACAGACGATTGATGGAACAGGTCTGCGAACATTACAACATCCCACGAAACACACCGTTCGAACTCTTGGACGATGACGATAAGGACATTTTACTCAACGGCTCTGGATCAACCGTGATTAATTTCCACTTTGAATCAGACAATGGTTCAGTCTACAAGATGAACCGCCCATGGGAAGGGATCATTGCAAGGCTTCAACGGACATACACAGAAACGACCTCCGAGCGAACCCGCAGTCGACTGATAGCCTGCATGACAGATCTTGATTGCAATGAATGCCACGGCGAGAAACTCAACGCAGCTGCGCGGTATGTTTCAGTCGGTGGAATTAGGTTACCTGAAGTGAGCCACTGCTCTGTTCATGATGCACTTTCCGTGGTACGGGCATGGTGGCCGGATGGACCTGGCGCCCCTGAATATTTTGCCGACAGCCTCGAACCTCTCGACGAACGCAGCATGTTCATTGGAAATGAAATCTTGAAAGAAATCGAAAACCGGCTCGGGTTCCTTGATAGCGTTGGATTGGACTACCTCACCCTCGACCGAAAAGCCAACACATTGTCTGGGGGAGAGAGCCAACGCATACGTTTGGCCACTCAAATTGGAAGCCGGCTCACCGGGGTGATGTATGTGCTCGATGAACCATCAATCGGCCTGCATCAACGGGACAATGAGCGATTGCTTGCTACACTAAGGGAATTGAGCGATCTTGGCAATACATTGGTTGTTGTCGAACACGATGAAGACACACTGCGTCAAGCGGATTGGCTTTGTGACTTGGGCCCTGGAGCGGGGCTAGAAGGCGGCATGGTGGTTGCTAACGGGCCGCCGGAAGTTGCGATGGCCGAGGAACAATCGGTTACCGGTGCGTACCTAAGCGGACGCCGAAGCATACCTGTCCCAGAAAAACGAACGAAGGCGACACGGAAGCGTTTGGTGGTCAAAGGAGCATCTCATAACAACCTCCAGAATATCACAGCCTCCTTCCCAATCGGCTGTATGACGGCAGTAACAGGTGTCTCAGGCTCAGGAAAGTCATCCCTTGTTTCAGGAATTTTGGCTCCAGCATTACAGCGCTCCCTCCACAACGCAGACACCCTGCCGGGCAAGCATAAAGAAATCAAAGGAATCGAGTACACGGACAAAGCCATCATCATCGATCAATCTCCAATCGGAAGAACACCGCGCTCTAACCCGGCCACCTACACCAAAGTCTTCGATGAAATTCGAAGTCTATTTTCAAAAACCACTCTCGCGAAAGAACGAGGCTACACCCCAGGAACCTTCAGTTTCAATGTGAAAGGCGGCCGGTGCGAATCCTGCAAAGGGGCCGGTTCAATAAAACTCGAAATGAACTTCCTGCCCGATGTTTGGATCACCTGTGATGTGTGCCATGGAAAGCGATACACCCGAGAATGCTTGGAAGTCACATGGAAGGGAAAAAACATCCACGAAATTCTTGAGATGCCGGTCGGAGAAGCTGTTGAATTCTTTTCGAATCACCGGAAAATATTCCGGACTCTTGACACCCTTCGGTCCGTCGGACTTTCTTACGTGCGCCTCGGTCAACCCGCAACGACTCTTTCCGGGGGCGAGGCACAACGGGTGAAACTCGCAAGTGAACTTCGTCGACCACCGACAAAACATACGGTCTACATTTTGGACGAGCCAACGACGGGACTTTCCTTCTCAGATGTTCAGTTGTTGATTGAAGTGCTGCTTGAACTCAGAACCAAAGGCCACACGGTCATTGTGATTGAACACCACCTTGATGTGGTGAAATCTTCAGACTGGGTCATTGATCTTGGCCCAGAGGGAGGTGAGCGCGGCGGAAACATCCTCGTAGAAGGGACACCAGAAGACATTGTGGCGTGCGAAGCCAGCTTCACAGGCCAGTTTTTGGCTGAAATGCTTTCCTGATTGCTTCCGTATTGTTCAAGGGGCGTAGGCAATGGCAGTCAGTTCGCCCCCGTAGGGGGCGGTGAACCCCATGGCCATAACCCGTGTCGAAGTGACGCCAAAACAAGGACCAGGAATGCGCGACGTGCGCGGGGATGTTGTGCGTCGGCAACTGGCCGCAGATCACGGCATCAAAGTCAATAATGTCCGAAGCATTGTTGGTTTTTTGATAAAAAGCGACGTTCCTACTGAGCAAATAGAAGGGCGTGTTGACGATTTGTTTTCCGACCCCATTATCGAGGACGGTGGAACAAACACCCTCCTTTTATCGAATCCAGATCACTTTCCGGACACCCCGTCTAGCGTCATTACAATTGGCTTCAAAGCCGGTGTTACCGACAACCCTGGGACAGCAGCACTCGATGGATTCAGGACGATTTTCCCTGAGGCGACTGAAGCATCCATCTCGACCTACATCACGTATGCTTTCTACGGACTGGACTCAACTGTTGAAGTTGATTGGTTGGCCAACACCCTTCACAACGGCCTCATCCAGCGCGCAGTCATTGCCGATCATGCGGCCTGCATGAATGGGGAATGGCCTGCGATCGAATACACCGAAAAGCCACCACAGTCGTTTGAAGGTGCACTCCACGTGGATCTGGAAATTTCTGACGAAGCCCTCATCGAATTGTCAGAGACAGGACTTCTCGCTCTCAACCTCGAAGAAATGCAAACGATTCAAGCCCATTACAGGGACGAAGGCACGCGCGCTGCAAGAGCGGCAGCAGGCATCGTCGTCGATGCCCCAACAGATGTTGAACTTGAGTGCTTAGCACAAACCTGGAGCGAGCATTGTAAACACAAGATTTTCGCATCCAAAATTCATCACATCGACACCGAGACAGGTGAAGAATCGACCATTGATTCCATCTTCAAGACGCACATCATGAAACCCACCCACGACATGCAAAAAGAGGTTGACTGGCTTCTTTCAGTGTTCCATGACAACTCTGGAGTCATCGCTTGGGATGAAGATTGGAGCGTCTGTATGAAAGCAGAGACACACAATTCACCTTCCGCACTTGACCCATACGGCGGTGCAATGACCGGCATTGTTGGTGTCAACCGAGACATCCTCGGTACGGGCCTTGGAGCCCGCCCCATTGCAAACACGGATGTCTTTTGTTTTGGCCCACCAAATTGGCAAGGTGATCTTCCGGACAACCTGTTCCACCCTTCACGAGTTTTCCGCGGCGTTCATGCAGGAGTGCGCGTTGGTGGAAATGAATCTGGTATTCCCACAGTCAACGGTGCGATTGTCTTTGACGATCGATACATCGGCAAACCGCTTGTGTACTGTGGAACCATTGGCATCATGCCCCGACGCCTGCCTGATGGGCGTGAAAGCCACATCAAAACCCCGGTCGCGGGCGATGTTGTCTATATGGTTGGGGGCCGAGTCGGCTATGATGGAATCCATGGAGCCACATTCTCCTCACTTGAACTCACTGAGCAATCTCCTTCCAGCGCCGTTCAAATTGGAGACCCAATCACACAAAAGAAAATGATCGACATGGTCCTTGAAGCACGTGATTTGGGGCTTATTACTTGCATTACAGACAACGGCGCAGGAGGCCTTTCCTCCTCGATTGGGGAGATGGCGGAATACACCAATGGTTGTGAAATCGATCTTGCGAAAGTCCCGCTCAAACAAGCAGGTCTCTCCGCTTGGGAAATTTTAGTTTCGGAGAGCCAGGAGCGAATGACGATTGCTGTAAAAACCGAAGATTGCGCAGCTTTTGATGCACTTGCAGCACTCCATGAAGTTGAAGCGACTCCAGTTGCAACCTTCACCGATACAGGTATTTTCCATGTGAAGTACGATGAGACCACAGTCGCCTACCTCCCCATAGAATTCCTCCATGACGGTGTGCCCCAACTGCGGTTAGAATCGGAATGGAAAACCCCAGTTGTCACCCCATTTACCCCGCCAACCACCGCCGATCATTCCGAACTCATGCTCAGTATGTTGGCTCGTCCTAACATTGCCAGCAAGGAAACCTGGGTGCGTCAATACGATCACGAAGTGATTGCACAAACTGCCATCAAACCCTTTGTCGGCGTAGAGCGCGATGGACCCGGTGATGCGGGATTAATTGCCCCGATTCACGGCAATCCTCACGGGCTCGTGATTTCATGTGGAATCACCCCGCGTTATTCCGATATCGACGCAGGAGCAATGGCCGCCGCATCGATTGACGAAGCGGTACGAAACGCAGTCTGCGCGGGGGTCGATGTGGACAAAATTGCAGGGCTCGATAACTTCTGCTGGCCCGATTCAATCGAATCAGTCAAAACACCTGATGGAAAATTCAAACTCGCACAACTCGTTCGCGCCAACCGTGAACTGGAACGAGTTTGCCGAGCGTACCGGCTACCATGTGTGAGTGGAAAAGATTCGATGAAGAACGATTATGGTACGGGTGAGAAAAAAATCTCAATCCCCCCCACCCTCCTTTTCTCCCTTTTCGGAGATCAACCAGATGTCAGATTTACTGCAACCAGCGACCTCAAACGGGCAGGTGACAAATTGTACCTTGTTGGCACCTCACATCATGAATTGGGCGCTTCAGAAATTGCATTCATGCTCAAAGAAAACGGGGTCGTCGAAGGCATCGGAGGCACACCACCCCTCCTTCCCCACCCCGAGCGTAACCTTTCGACTTATCGCGCCCTGTCCACAGCAATTCAAAATGGAATCATTCAAACGGCACATGACTGTTCTGAAGGTGGCGTTGGAATTGCGGTTGCTGAGATGTGCATTGGCGGACGACTCGGAGCAACAATCGATCTTGATGGGACTGGGCACGAAAACCTCTGGGCCCGCCTTTGGGGCGAGTCTCTTGGCCGTTTTGTCATCGCTGTAAGCCCCGAGAGGGAAGCTGAATTCATACGATGGATGGCAGGACACACCATCACATTCCTTGGCGAAGCAGTCAGTGAAGCAACACTCACCATCAACGATGGATTCGATCAAGTGGTCTCCACGGATGTCAACGCCATGGTGTCTTCTTGGCAAGGGGCTCTCGATATGACAGGGGGTGTTGAATGATGACAGCCCCTCACGTAGCGGTTCTCTTCGGTTTTGGAATTAATTGCGATCATGAAACGGCTGCAGTGTTCGACCTTGTTGGTGGAAAGTCGGAACGTGTGCATGTCAACCACTTTATTTCAGGCAAACGCTCGTTAGAAGAATTCCAAATTCTAGCGGTCCCCGGAGGGTTTTCCTTTGGCGACCATCTTGGCAGTGGACGGTTAATGGGTAACAGAATGCGTTTTGCTCTTCGTGAGCAACTGAGCGCGTTCGTTGCCGCTGGAAAGCCCATCATTGGGATTTGTAATGGATTCCAAGTGCTCGTTAAAACTGGCCTCTTACCTGGTCCAAACACGCCCTTGCCGGACTTTGAACAACGTGCAAGCTTAACCCTCAACGATTCTGGACGTTACGAAGATCGATGGGTTACGTTGGAGTTTGATTCTGATAGTCCTTGTATTTGGACGAAAGGAATGACTCGAATGGATTGCCCCGTCCGTCATGGCGAAGGAAAATTTGTGATGCCGTCCACAACCGATTTCGATGCATTGCACGCCAATCATCAACTGACTGTCCGCTATGTTGACCCTTCTACAGAACCAGGAACTGGGATGACAGACGAGCCGCTTCCATTCCCCCTCTCGCCAAATGGCAGTATGCGCAACATTGCCGGAGTGTGCGACTCAACTGGCTTGGTGTTTGGTTTGATGCCACACCCAGAAGCGGTCTATGCCAAATGGCTTCATCCCGACCATACTCGTAACGCCGCCCCCGGGCCAGAACACAGCGATGCCTTGGGTGAATGGGAAGGCGAAGGCCTGCAGATGTTCCGCAATGCTGTTGACTACGCTAGAGCAAACCTGTGAGGGCTGTTTTTGAGCAATCGAATCGAACACATCGATTCGATTCGAGCACTTGCAGTTCTCCTCATGGTGATGGTTCATTCAGCCGCAACATGGGGGCCGCCCCCGTCCACTCAGTCGTCGTTGTTGGTTTATTTTGTGTCGGGCATGGGGGGTCTTGCTGCTCCTTTATTCGTGACCGTCTTCGGGTGGGGTTGTGTCCGCACTCGTCTTTCACGATCTCAGCGAATCAAGCGCGGAGGCTTCTTTATTGCAGCACAAACAATTGTCAATCACTCGGCTCCCCATTTGTTTGAGCCCTTTTCACCAGGCGTTTTAACGCTGTTTGGATTGCTCATTTTGTTGCAGCCAGTATGGCTCGCTCCAGCCATCAAAAAACCCAATCGTAGCCATTTACCATTCCTTACAATATTCGGATTTTCACTCTTCTTCACCATTTTCCTTTCTCAATGGCAAGGGTCTATCGAATGGAGTGCCAGAAATGAAACATCGAGCGTCTCACAATGGATTCATCACGCTCTGTTCACAGGGACATACCCTGTGATGCCATGGGTCGTTTTCGCTTCACTCGGCGCTTGGATTGGATGTCAAGAAGGGAAACAGATAACATTCCCTCAAAACAACACAACTCTCGCTTTGGTGACGCTGGGACTTGTGAGCTGCGCATCATCATTCACATACGCCTGGTCAACAAATCAACAGTGGGCCCTACCAACGGGCAAGGCGCTCTTGACGTTCTTCCCGGCGAATGCGATGTTCTTGATCGCAGCACTGACGGGCGTCTGCTTGCTTTGGTTGGGCACGCAGAACATCCCTGTTAACGGCCTTGTGCCGTTAGGACAGCGCTCGTTAAGCGTGTACCTCATCCACTTCATCCCAATTGGGCTGTTGTACCGCATCGATGAGGCAAATGCATTCACATTCATCCATTCAATGGGTGTGGTCGTGGTTTACACATTAGTGTGGATACCGATCGCTCATGCGTGGGGCCGTTTGGCCCCACGCATGGACGCCGAGCACGCTTTGCGTTGGCTTACAAAGTGAATTGAGTTCACTCAGCAGCAAGAACTTCGGTTGCTTTCTTAGCACCCATCCAAGCAACAACACCGAAGCCGATCTTGTTGATGATGTCTGCAATGTTGTAAGCAACAGCCATAATCTCTGCTCCGTTGTCAATCTCAATGAGTGCGACTTCAGGGCTGAAGAGGTAGCCGAGGGGATAGATGATCCAACCGACGACGATGAACCATCGGAGTGCGTTTGCGCTCCACATGAGTTCTTCAGAAATCTTGGAGTTGTCGACGCCGAGCCCATCAGTCCATGGGGTTCCAGTTGCGACAACAATCATTGCCCAACCCATTCCACCAAGCAAGAGAGCTGGGATAGCGCTCATGAGGCCGGCTTCACCGAGGTATCCAAATCCAATCATGATAAGAGCACCAGTGAAACAAATGCCGGTAAATCCGAGTCCTGCGACTTTCTTGTCAGTGATTGCTTCCTTTCCAACAAGGGAAGGGAACTTGAGGGCCATCAGTGGAACTGTAATGATCCAGTCCATGTACCGGTACTCGATGGAGACGACGCCGAAATCAGCGTAGACGCCACGCATGTAGTAGTAATGGAATGCAGCAATACCGACAATGAGCGCCGAGATGGTCATTGTTGTGCGGTATTGTGGTGCAACATTGCTTCGCTCACTCATGAAAAACACAAAGGCGGCGCCCATTGCGATGTAACCCACGAAGAAGAGGAAGAAGGTTAGGAGTTCTAGACTGTCATTTCCGACATCATCGGAAAGGAAGGAAGGAAGACCGTCGGCCCCCATTTCTCCAACACCTGCTGCACTGACCGTGGAGGCCATTGCGAGAGCAAAGGTGGCAATCAAAAGCAGGCTCGTTGTCTTTGAGAATTTTTCAGTAATCATGTTTCTCAGGGTGCCGTGGGGACAACTTTGCTTATAATACGGTGTAATCGTCCACGCGCCAATAAAACGTTTTGTGAATGTTTTTTCTTACGCCGCTGTCAAGTCTTTTGGCCTGTTTGAACGGCCCACATTCGTGCATAAACCCCGCTCATTTCAACGAGTTCTTCATGTGTGCCATCTTCAGTAATGTCCCCATTTTCTAGTACCAATATGCGGTCAGCATTTCGCACTGTTGACAATCGATGCGCGATGATCACAGCGGTTCTATTGAGTGTAATTTTGTTGATTGAGCGTTGAAGCGCCGCCTCAGTTTCATTGTCGACGGCCGAAGTGGCCTCGTCAAGAATCAACAAAGGAGCGTCTTTCAAAACAGCTCGTGCAATGGCTAAACGTTGGCGCTGTCCACCCGAAAGCCGATGGCCCCCCTCACCGACAAGTGTCCTCCACCCGTCGGGAAGTTCATTGACAAATTCGGAAACTTCTGCCAGCTGGGCTGCTTGGTGAACTTCATCATCAGTCGCCTTTGGCCGGCCATATCGGATGTTTTCGAGGATGGTGGTTGGGAAGAGAGTAACGTGTTGATCGACGAGTGCCATGGATGAGCGAAGGCGATTGAGGTTCCATTCATGAAGTGGTTTCCCTGCCCAGTGAATCGAACCAGAAGTGGGCTCAGCAAATCGTAACAACAAGCGAATGAGCGTTGTTTTACCAGACCCGGTCGATCCAACGACACCCACAGTTTCACCCGCTTTGAGTTCTAGGTTGAGGTTATTGAAGACAGGATTTCGTCCAGGATATGAAAAGTTAAGATTTTTCATCACAATTGGAGCTTTGCTTACGATATCCTCGTCGGGGTTGTATTCGCCTTGTACTATTTGGGTGGGTGACATGAGCACATCAAGAACCCGTGTCGATGAGGCCATTGCACGTTGGTAAAGATCGAATGTTTCACCAAGACGGGTTAACGGCCAAAGCAGGCGCTGAGTCATAAAGACCAAGACAGAATAGGCTCCAACAGCCAATTCGTTTTCCAATGTCATCCACCCTCCAAGCAATAAAGTTGCAGTAAAACCAACCAAAATAGCCATCCGAATCAAAGGAGTGAAGGCGGCAGAAAGACGAATCGCTTGGCGGTTTGACTCTCGGTAGGTGTTACTCAACGCCTCTACCCGCTTGATTTCACGGTCTTCAGCCGTGAATGATTGAATGGTTGACATCCCAGAAAGGTCGTTTTCAAGCAGGGCATTCATTTCGCCTGCGGCCCGGCGCACCTCCGCATAGCGTGGTTCTAAACTTCGCTGATAACGAAAGGAACCCCACACAATGAGGGGAATTGGGAGGACAGCAAACAAGGCGACTTGCCATGAAATTGCAATGAAAACCGCACCGACGACCACCACTGTCGTGGACACTTGCAACAAATCATTTGCGCCCTTATCAAGAAAACGTTCGAGTTGATTGATGTCATCGTTTAGGATTGCGAGGATATCTCCCTTCTGCCGTTCATCAAACCAGCCCATGCCTTGCCGCTGCACATGATCAAAAGTCTCGAGCCTTAGTTCATGTTGAACCGTTTGAGCTAAATTTCTCCACAACACCCCATAGAAGTACTCGAACAACGATTCAAGGCCCCAAATGGCGAAGGTCAGTACTGAAAGGAGAATTAACTGGTGCCATGGGTCTAAGACCCCAAGGGATGCTAAGAACGAATCTTCTCGTTCCACCACCACGTCAACGGCCAAACCAATCAACAGTGGAGGAGCCAAATCCCAAATCTTGTTGGTGATGGAACAGAACGAAGCTAATCGAATGGTGCCGCGGTGGCTGCTCATGTGCCCAAGCAAACGACGAAACGGTCCAGTCTCACCCATGTCACCGCCACAACGGCGAGGTATGAGTAGTCTATGGAATGAAGACTCTTCGAGTGGATGATGCGTAAGCCCTATGCTGTGGCCGCAAAACCGCAAAGCGGGATAGCCATGCGACGCACCGATCAAACCACCCTCGAATACACGGTTAACACAAGCGGCGTCACCCGCCATGTCACCCTTATCGATCCTGCAAAACAAGACCCCAACACCGCAGCAAATCGAGCAATGGTCGCTATTGAAGCGGGCTCAGCAATGATTTTTGTCGGTGGTTCAACAGACACTCCAGACAAAGTTGTCCATGCAACTTGCTTGGCAATTCAAGAAGCGTTCGAACTGCGTGCATTTGCCGCCAGCCAAGATCCAGACGGAGATGAAACGATGTGGCATATTCCAGTTGTGTTGTTCCCTGGTGGGGCCCACGCACTCTCTCCTGCCGCAGATGCAATTACATTCATGATGCTGATGAATTCTACCGATCGCAGATTCCTTGTTGGTGAACAAATTCGTGGCGCACCCTATCTGAAAAAATTCGGTGTTGAAGCACTTCCAACTGGCTATGTTGTTTGCGCACCAGGGGGGCGCGTCGGCGAAGTCGGCGAGGCCGAATTGATTCAACCAGATGATCACGACCTCGTACATGCCTATGCTTTGACTGCGCAAATGTACGGATTCAAGTTGCTTTACTTGGAGGCAGGAAGCGGTGCTTCAACTCAAGTCAACCCGGAATTGATCGAACGCGCTCGAACCGTTGAAGGGCTCACACTCGTCATTGGAGGTGGCATTCGTACACCCGAACAGGCCAAGCTGGCCGCCGATGCAGGTGCGGATTGGGTTGTCACCGGAACGCTGACGGAAGACGCAGCGGATCTCGAGGAACTTCGAACCCGAATCAGCGGTGTTGTTCAGGCACTGTCTTGATCTCATATCGGGGTCAAGGTCTGATTCTTGTTGCGCTGCCTGTTGATGGTTCGTAAAGCATAGACGATGCCAACAACGACTAAAACAAGGCACAGCAATGGAGCAAGAATCGCCAACACGGTGACGAAGATGGCCATAAACGCTTCACCTATTGAGACGACTGGATTTGCAAGCCCACCCGTTGTTCCTGTTGAAACGGCGCGTGTTGCGACGGTTCCCGCCTGAACAGTACCGGCGGCACCACCTCCCCCCACGGCAGCGATTGACCACTGCACGATTGGGTCAAGATTNGTCTCAGAACCGAGAACAGTACCCATCAATGCAATGCCGGCAATGACTGCGGCAGGCGATGCAACCACATCGAGCAAATTATCAATCCACGGAATCAGGTANGAACCNATTTCCAATACAACTGCAATGAGNAGAAGAGAAAAAGCCCCCCATCCATCTAACANAGCAAGATGGCCAGACGGGTCCATCAGACCAAAATTTATTGCCCCACTCAGCAGCATNGGCGGTAAAAAAACCCTGAACCCACTGGCGGCAGAAAGCCCAAGCCCGAGCGATACAGCGACAAGGCCATTGATAGGGTCCAAGGCCGCACCTCAATCTTCGTCTTCAAAGAGGACAGGATCGCCAGTTCCACCAGGCGAAGGCGGCCGAACACCGTCGACATCCATGCCAGGAGTGATTTCGGATTCTTCGACCGTAAGGTCCACTCGGCCACCATCGGCCAGACCCGCCATCTCACTTGGATCGGGTGTTGACAATGTTCTGGTCTTGTCCGGTTCATTGCTGTACGCCTCACGCTTTGCTTCTCGAGCATCGTGGGTCCGGACCAAGGAGAGGGAATCAGCAAACACTCTTCCAACCACTTCACGCGTTCGCTCACCGCGTCGAACAGAATCCAGTTCATGTGTCATTGATTCTCGTTGCCCTTCAAGTTCTCTCAACTCGGCTGTGCGATCTTGCAGTGCAGCTTCCATGTCTGTGAGGGTGAGGGTGATTTGTTGAATCCGCTCGTCGCGCTCAAACACATCGTTATGCAACCTCCGCTCGCGACGGCGTAGCGATTCATATTCCCTATTTCTTTCAAGCAATCTTCGCTTTAATTCCTCAATTTGTTCCACAAGGTAGTCGTGTTCTGCCGAAACAGAACGAGGACCTTGCATGACTCGCTCAAGTTGTTCTTCTAACTCGCCAAGACGCCCATCTCTTGCATCAAGTAAGCCCCGCAAACGGTCAGCAATATCTCGCAGCCTTTGGCGTTCTTCTTCAAGCGCTTTGTTTGCGGCCTGCTCTGCTTCATTTTGCATCAAGGCCGCATCAAGTTTTGATTTGAGACTGCGAACTTCATCAGCCGTTACCGATGTAAGGCCTGCATCTGCAGCGCGTTCCAAAGCCTCAACCATTTGCCCAATGCGCCCTTCGAGTTCAGCAATGACCTCGTCTTGTTGGATTGACAAATCCCGCAATTGTGAATTTTCGGTGGCCATCGAATCGCGTTCTTCCTGGGAGATTGAGGATTGTTGAGCAGACAACTCTTCGCGAGCATCATTCAATAACCGTTCAAGGTGGATGATCTTGGCTTCACTTTCCTGGAGTGTGGCTTCTGCTTGATTGAGCCGTGCCACTTCCGGTGCGACCATGTCTTCACGTTCCGCCAAGTCAAGCTCGAGAACACGGAGTCGTTGTTTTACTGAAACCATCTCTTCATTGCGGGCTGCAAGTTCCTGCCACGCAATGAGCACCTCCTCCACGAGTTGCTCAACAGGGTAGCCCTTGAGCATACCCTCAAGCGCTGCGCGCTCATCTCCAGAGGTGTCATCGAGTCGGCGAATGCCGCTTGTTCCAGTCGAGTCGATGGTCATACAGTTGACTATCCACGCTCAACTGCACTTGAACTTTCCCAGTCAAAAGAGCATCACCACGGGTGGTTATGCACCCTTTACTGGTGACCGTGCTCAGTTGATAGCAGTGTACATGTCGTCCGGCATTTCGCCAGCGAGTTGCAAAGCGCCGTTTGCAACAGCGTTGATTGGGTCTTCGACGCACCAAACGGTCACGTCACCAATGTCCGAAATTTCGTCGGTCATGCGAGCAGCAATTCCGTCGATAAGGGAGCCTCCACCAGACAAGATGATGTTGTTTCGAAGCACAGGTTGGTATTCAGGATCTGCGCCAGCAACGATTCGCTTGATTGCGTTGCCAATCTTCGGAATGATGAGTTCACATGCTTGTGAAACCAAGTCACCAATATCGACAATTTGCTTCTTTCCTTCAACGGATAGCTCAACTGTTGCTTCGCGGACCTCGCCCCCAACGTAGGAGACTTCTTCCTTCCACTTTCGAACCATGTCTTTTGTGACTTGTGCGCCAGTGAATTTCTTTCGAATGAGCGTCATCAACTCATTATCAAGCCAATCGCCAGCTTCTTGGATGGTCACCTGATCTTCATCAGTTGGGAATGTTCCGTAGATTCGGGCGATGTCGGTGGTTCCGGCGCCAATGTCAACAACAATCGAACTTGCAATTTCGCCGATTCCATATGCGGTAGCGAAGGGCTCGGTCACGACCATAATGGCGTTGACTTGACCACGAAGTGTGGCAACCAAATTGCTCTTGTCGGTGAATGAAACGTGGCTTGGGGAGCAGATGACACCAAACACTTCGTCGAATTCCTCAGGATCGACGGTTTCCAGCAAGTGGGATACAAAGGCTTTGGCAGCAGCCAAATTTGCCTCATCGTCTTGCGCAACACCAGCTGCCATAGGGCGGTAGAGGTTACATGCCAGTTTATTCTTGAGAGCGTCGTTTCCAAACAACACATCGCGGCCGAGGAAATTTCGAGCCACGGGGTCTTTCGGTCGTCCAACTACAGTTTCAATCGTGTGGCTTACTCCAGCACTCGAGGCAATCGTCGATTGATAGGTGCCAAGGTCAATTCCAACATACAAGCGGTCACTCATTTTCTTCACCGTCCGCATGGCGGACATGCTGGCGAGGGTGCCACCACCCTTCAAGGTTCACCTTGGCAACAGACGGGGCAAGCCCAACCAATTCGGGGCACTCCTCAGTGTTTTTACTCGTTTTCACCTTCAAGGTCAAACAGAGCATTCGAACCTGTTTTTGCGAAAGGATCCTCAGCACCACCGCGCTCATTTTGGCTGAGGTTTTTCACACCAACGCGGTAGGCGAAAAGGCCTACGAACACAAGCGTCGCAGCCCCCCAAAACACCGCTCTAAGTTGGGAGGCCTCCCCTTGTGAGCGCGCCGCATCGCCCGCATCATCGCCCCCGCCTAACGGATCCTCATAATGCGCCTTGAACACATCACTCGATTGAATGACAATTCGGTTAGTGTCCCCTTCTGGCGATGCATTTCTGCTTTCAACAAAAACGTCTATGCGGAGCCAAGATTCTTCAATGCTCCACACTGGAAGACTAACCTTTGAATCCCACTTACATTCGAATGTGGCGGAATTGTTGGCGTCCATTTCACAATCTGCGATGGCATAACCACTCTCGTTCGATGGCTGACTGAGTGCTGTGATTTGAGCCCCGGTCTGGAATGCGTCCCCATCCTCGTCCAAAACGGACCAGCGCACAGTGAGGTTTCCACTCCATATTGTTCCATTTCCTGGTGATTGTGTGATCGTGATGGTAGGGGGCCGATCGATCGGCCGGCAACCATCCATTCCAACGGGCCAAAACGGGTCTAGGACCTGAGTGACACACATATCAACATCATCCTGCACACCATCTTCGTCAGTGTCGTCAATGCATCCATCGCCGTCATTATCATACAGCGATGCATCGATCAACGGGCATTGGTCAAGACTGTCGACCACATCATCTCCATCAGTGTCATCAAGACATCCATCATTGTCACTGTCCCACCCGAAAGCATTCTCGTTCGGGCAAATGTCTTCTGCATTTGGGACTAAATCCCCGTCGCCATCCAACCAATCTCGTCCATCCCGCTCTACGCCTTGGACCGCGAGGGCAAATCCGGTTCTAGAGCCGTCCAAACCAACCCCCTCGGATGAACCCCCCGGGGTGACAAATCTTGCCCGAACCTCAACTTCAATCCAATCAATTCCGGTAAGTTCAGTTTGATGGATACGAAGTCCAAGTGTGGTTTCATTGGATGGTGGGAAATGCGTGGTGTTGTCCAAATCTGTTCCATTGTAAAACAGAGTGGAATATCCGTCATGGTCAGTAGAAGCAGAAGACACAACCCGTCCATCAGAGAGCCTTGCTACGAGCAAAAGGTCGTTGACGGCAGACGGTTCTGGTGAGGCAGCGTGGGCCATTCGAACCTCAAGGTCGACGTCCTCTATCGGCGTAAATCGCTGAGTCCATACCTCTCCAGTTCGTAAGAACGGCCCCGCAGCTCCCGAGCCATTCCATGGCTGGGCAATCAGATTCTCCAGCGGATCATCAACTCCCTGTCGGGCAGCCAACCACTCCTTAGGGGATTGATCCAATAATCGGTATGAGTCATGAATCCAAACGTCATTTGCGGGGGAGGCATGCCCTTCCTCCAATTCCTCGATGAGGGCTTCAAAATCGAGCAACGCTGAGAGGTTGAGTTGCCCAAACCCATCATGAGGATTTTGAAGTTCATATCCTCCTTTTCCATCATCTCGTGCGATGGCAGGAAGAGGCGTCGTGGACAATGCAAGCAATGCCCTCAACATTGGGCCGGACGGGGTAAATCCCTGGGCGACATCGATGGTGGAGTTCACCATGGAATCATCAGACCATACCGGGGCCATGGTACTCATTGAAACATTAGATCGCACTTCTTGGCCCGAAACCCATCCATGCTCCACCAATTGCTGTATCAATGCCGCAACGCCTGCAGCACCAGGGGTTGCCATGCTTGTGCCGGTTGAGGTCCTCAGATCTCCATTGTATGAATCATCCATATTATCGGCTCTAGCGGATTGAACAGAAGTCCCCACAGCCAATGCGAAAATCCCCATTGTACCGGCCTCTGTTGGCCCTGAAGACGATGCTGTCCAACGGGCGGCATCTTCGGACTTCATCGAAGCACCGATTGCGGCAACGTTCCGTCCATTTGCGGGCTCAAGTAGACTGTCGCCCGTGTTTCCCGGGGCGATGAAAGCAAGCGACCACGGCATGGCCAGTGCCCACGCATCAAAATCAGCGGTTCTCGCAGTGTAGGCGGTGGTATCGTCGCCCCAAGAATTTGAATGAATAACTCCCCCAACCATTCCCGATTCGACAAGTAATTGGTCGACATCCGGAGGGACCCACCCTTCAGCGGAGACAATGTCTTGGAAGACAAGCAGAGCCCCATGGGATAATGAAGAGCCGTTGGAGGGATAAAGTCCCAATCGCTCATCATCGACGTTGAAACATGCAAGGCTTCCGGCCACATGAGTGCCGTGCCGATAGTCAGAATGCCCAGCGGTATCCCCGTCGTCAATGGTGGTGTTGAGGACCAAGACCTTCCGGTGTTCTTCGCCTGCGGACCCAACTAAATCCGTTCCATTCACACCTTCGCTTCCTAGGGCTTGAACGGCAGTGGCGTTTCTGAAGCAGGCGTGATCGGCATCGAGGCCAGAATCGGCAGCCCCGACAACAACTCCCGTGCCGTTGATGCCCAACCTCCACGCTGGGTGCTCGCTCATTGAACCGTGCTGCATCAATGAGGCAGCCTGCACATTACGGCCTTTTGTCTCTAAGACGGGTTCAATCCACAGCAATCCATCCAACGACAAAACCTTGGTCAAATCAACTTCAATCGGCCACTCAATAACGTATGCAGGGGCTAAAGGAGAGGATTGATGTTCGCCGGCCATTTCAATCCCCAACTGAGCCAAATCCTTGCTTAGGGCTTCAAAGGCAGCGTTTGGAAGCCGCGGCTCAAGAACGATCCGGACCAATTCACCACGGCCAGGACCCGCCTCGTTCAAAGCAGGTTTCCAGGCCGCAGAAGGGGCTTCACCGACAACGAACTCCTTCGGAGCAGAAACTTCGTGCCCCCACACAAGAAGTTGAGTTGGCGAAACAACCCTCAATGGTGTCAGCCCTTGGTTTTGCACATCCATCCACAAATCGTGGGTCCACACTCCCGAAGGATGCTCAAGAAGAAACTCACCTTCCATTCGCTCCGTCTCCGGCGGGGCAATTGGCGCCACGTATGCGTTTACCACTGGCAAAAACAACAGGAGGGCCACCATGAGTGTTCGCCGCATGAACCCCGTTGAGTGCTCAAACTTTGTCAATCTCGCGCTCTAAATGAGTGGATGTGCCGCGCCAGCGCGTTTAAGTCGGGTTTGCGAGTCGCCCATCTCGATGAAGGCCTACCGTGTAACAGGAATCGCTCCATTCGGCAGCATGCGCCAAGAATTTTCGCTCGACCTCCCTGCTGACAGCAAGGCCGACGCAGAACACCGAACCTACTCAATCATGGGCTCGCGTCACAAGGCTAACCGCCGCTCCATCACCATCGAATCGGTGAGCGAAATCGATCCAAGAACCTCAACCGAACCTCGCGTGACCCACCACTTCCGTGACCAAATCGCCGCTGCCGGTGGCGCTGTCACCCCAGTGGCCGAAGAAGAGTGAGGACAACCGGCTCCGCCGGATTCTTCAATGACCCGCTTCTCAGAGGAATGAGTGCTATGGTCGAACGTTCTGAATTACAACGCATGGCTCGCACCATCGACGCTCATCGAAAACAACTTGACGACTTGCATACACAAATCGATCGTGTTGCAAAAGTCATCGAGGAACACGTCGTGACCACCGGCATCCTCTCTCACCTCCAAAAAGAGGCGGAGAGCGGTACCACAAGTGCTCGGCTCACCATCGGTTCTGGTGTGACACTGCGTTACACCCATGAAAGCGAGAACGAGGGGACTGCCCTTGTGGACCTTGGGAGCGGAGTGTTTGGGGAAAAACCCTGGAGCGAAGCGGAAACAATCACACAAGAACGTCTTGATGGAATTCGGTTGCTCCAAGAAGAATTGACCCAACAATCAACCGCATTAGAAGAAAAAATCACTGGCTTAGCCGAGGCATTCAATGAGGCTGCTGAGCACCTCACATCGGCGCAAACCCTCCCCTCTGAACCAACTCCGGTTGAACCACCGGCCGATGACGAGCCAGCGCTGGATGAAAATCCAGCACCAAAGCGCCAACCTCGCAGAAAAGGTCGGATTGGAAAAGAACTCACACTGGATGACTAAGGTGATTGCATGGGATTGTTCGATCGATTCAGAAAACGCGTCACTGAAGTTGCTGAGCAAACCGATGCCGACGCTCTTTCGGCGGACGCAGATTCAGCAGAAGCACAGGCAGCGCTCGCAGAAGCCCAGTCGCACGCTGAACCCATCCCTCAAACCAATTCGCCCACGATCGAACAACCAAGTGAGCCCGAAGAGGAATGGGAAGATTTGGAAGAACCAGCCGCTTCAGCCCAAGCAGATCAAGATGAATGGGATGATTGGGACGATGAAGAAGAAATCACACTTCCACAAGAACTGTCTCGCCGAGAACGCAAATTGCTTGAAAAAGCAAAGAAAGCAGAAACAAAGCGTGAGCGACAGCAGCAGAAAGAGTTGAAAAAACGCGGGGCGGTTGAAGTTGCTCGGCCAAAAGGCTCGAAAGTGGATCTCTCAATGATGCGCACAACAACGGGTCGCCAACTCGTTAGCGTTGCAGCAGCGCCAAAAGGATCCGTGAAAGTGGCTGAAGTTGAAACTGAAGCGGGGACAAAAGTCGAGGTCGACCTCGGTGGCGGTGTTGTCGAAGAAGGCGGCCGCGTCATCAAGTCGGGAGGAGCGCTTGACACCTTGCTCGAGGAACTGGAATGGGTCTTGCTTGAATCTGACATTTCAAGCGATGCTGTCACGGCGATTATCGCAGCATTACGGGCAAGTTTAGTCGGCTCACGCCTGCGAAAAGGGGCCGATTTAGCAAAAGTGCTTGAAGCAGCATTGAAGCGCGCTCTGCGCTCACTTCTGGCTGCAGGGTACTGGGACTTTGACGCCTCTGTTGAAGGCTTCATTGAAGCAGGAGATACACCAGTTGTCATCATGCTCGTCGGCGTAAATGGAACAGGAAAAACCACGACAGCGGCAAAAATCGCACACCGATTGCTTCAGAGCGGCAGAACCGTGATTGCAGCTGCTGGCGACACATTCCGTGCTGGAGCAATTCAACAACTTGAAACGCATTGTGACAACCTCGGGATTCGTTGTGTTTCAAGCCAAAGAGGAGGCGATACAGCAGCAATTGCCCGTGACGCAATCGATTCGGCTCGCGCCAGAGGGGTCGATGTTGTCCTCGTTGACACAGCTGGACGAATGCAAAACAAAGTCAATTTGATGAATGAATTGAACAAAGTCCGCCGCGTTGCCAATCCCCACCTCACATTGTTTGTTGGTGATTCATTGGCTGGAAATGACGCAGTAGAGCAAGCCAGAATGTTCCAAGAAATCATGAAATTTGACGGGGCAGTCCTCACCAAAGTTGACACCGATGCAAAAGGTGGTGCAGGACTCTCTATTGCGTTTGCAACAGGCCGACCCATTGTCTTCGCAGGTATAGGACAAGGGTATGAAGATCTGAAACAATTTGACCCGGATTGGCTGCTCGAACAGATGTTCGAATGATGAACTTGCAGCGATGAAGCGATAGGCTGGGGCCTCATCGAACAGGATATGTCGGGCACCTTCAAAGATGAAGAAACGGAACAATTTTTCCAACTTGTCCACATGTTTCAGCGTTCAGCACTGCTGCACATGGGCTTACTTCCAGATAATGAAGGGAATGTGCTGTTCAATCTCGCAGAGGCTAAGGCAGGTATCGATTTGTTGAGAATGTTGCAGAACAAAACCAAAGGGAACATCACCGATCAAGAGCAACGAATGCTTCGAGGTGTTGTCAGTGAGTTGCAACTGCAATTTTTGAAAGCACCAAACCGCAAAAGAGAGATGGAAGATTCAGCGGCACAATCTGAAACGGTTCGCGAAACGTTCGCAAACCCCCAATCTGGGCCGGTGGAAGACCTCTCATCATCCCAAGATGGGGAAGAATGACCGTTCCTGTGCGTATGATTGATGTGCAAGAGGAACTTCAGGAGATTGATTCACATGGCTTATGTCACCGCGGCAGACCAAGATTCAGCACCCACCGTGCTTATTGTGGACAACAACCCAATGTCGACGCGTCGGCTCTCTGAAGTGTTCAGAATCAAGGATTTCCATATTGAACTGTGCGAGGATGGCGACAAAGCCGTTGATGAATACATTCGACTGGATCCAGAACTTGTCGTCATCGCCTTGGACATCCCTTCCTTGGATGGCCACCTAGCAGCACTTGAGATGCGTGAGCATGGCGGTGAAGGGCGCATCGTATTTGTCACGCCACGGCGCCTCGCGCCCCTTGCACGGGACGCTTCACATTCGGCTGGAGCCGTTGCTTGGCTTGAAAAACCAATTTCTTCCACTTTGATTGAAGAGGTCTGGCCCCAAATTCTAGGACCAATCCCGGAAGCACCCGGTCTTGCTGACCTGGACGAATTGTATCCTGAAGACAGAGTAAAGCCACAGCCGGATGAAGGCCTCATGCCACTCCCACCACTCCCGGGTCTACCAGCTCTCCCTCTTCCGGGCGAAGCCCTCCCTCCACTCGTCGTACCCAACGATGAATTGATTTTAGAGAGCGAACAAAACGCTGCCCCAAAGAAAAGAGGACTCGCAAAATGGATTGTTTTGCTCTGTGTGTTGGGTGGGGCGGGATACTACCTTTCTGAATACGGATTACCTGTTTGATAGGCGGGTTGTTGTGCAAGAGGCGCAGCAACGATTTGTGCATTCTCTGTGTATTGTGTTCCATGTGGCACCGCCATCAACCTTGACACATTGACTCCATCGTCGCTGAGGAGGGTCGGATCACACATTGCAATTCGTTGATTGAGAGTGGCAGCACGGCGCGCATAAGCCCAAATCATGTACGCAGGGGCGCCTGTTGCGAGAATCGCCAGGACCCAACCAATTAGTTCAATCATGATCTCATCATTCCTTGCTTCCACATGAAGATGTTCGTTTAGCGCGTCAGAAAGGCGTCCCACGAAGCTTGTGCATACGCCTGCGCTTGTGATGCCGGGTCATCCGCTTTGTGAATTCCTGAACCAACGATGATGCAATCAGATCCAGCCACAATCGCTTCAGTCGGGTCGCCATACCGTTGGCCCATTTCGCCATCACCAACCGCCAAATTCACTCCGGGCGTCCAGATGAGTTTACCTTGGCCCACCTTGGAACGTAGGAGTGCGAGTTCCTCGGGCCGAGAACCATTTCCAATGAAGCCAAACACGCCCGCATGGGCCTTTCCTTTTTCGACCACCTTGTCTGTGTACCCTGGCTCCAGAAGATTGCCCCTGCTGGACATTTGTGCGAGCAAGAGAACACCACCCTCGCGGTCGACATCGTGCCAGCCCGCTTGAAGACCATCGACAATGTCTGGTCCAGAAATCAAGTGCGCAGTAACCAAATCTGCCCAAGAACGAATGTTGTAAACACCCGCCATCTGCTTTCGGCTAATGCCACCAATGTCTGCAAATTTCCGGTCTTCGAAAATCAATAGATCTGCTGCAGCCGCTTTAGCGCAGAACGCCTTCCATGATTCAACGGTCCAATCATCAACCAAATCCACGTGCGTTTTCAGCGCAGCAATATGAGGGCCAACTTGGTCGATCAACTGGTTCAACCCATCCATCGTTGAACGGTCAGCAGCAAGGCATACGAGGCTCTTCTTTCGGCAGGCGACTTCCATGTAGGTGCGCGCCATTGGCAGGGTATTGAACACCCATCGTTCGCCCCATGCTTCCTCTGCCTGCATGATTGAACCGAGGGCGACCCGCCCCTCATATCTTGCGGCCCATTTCAGCCGACGATTCGGCACTAAACTGCACTTGGCCACGTTGGAAAATAAGGACCCGAACGAAGTACCATGCAAGGCTGTTCACCTTTAGCCAGTCAGGCACCCGTTGTTCATACGAACGATGCAGCTGCGGTAAATCGCTCCAATGAATCCGGCCGTTTTCATGATGTGCCGTGTGGTAGCCTATGTTGAACCAGATCAAGTTGATCCACCCAGTGAAGTTTCGCGAAAAGTCGATCGCTTCACCATGAGATGCTTCAGGACCAAGTCCTGGGTGAGCCCCGGCGTGCTGCAAATAGTTCGCACCCAACAACCAATGAAGCCCATGTAATTGGGGAGCGAGCACCAAGATGGCCCACAGACGAACATCAATGGATGCCAAGAACACGGAGACTCCAACAATGGCCCCAAGTTCGATGAAAGGCCAAAAATCATGGAGAGATGCTCTTTTTTTCATATAGCCAAATAACGTCTTTGGCAAGACCCAGAGAGCTTGAATTGGGTGCATAAGATAGCCAAGAAGGTTGTTGTGATGGCCGCCAAATCTGTATGTTCTGGTCATGTCCTCTGGCCCGTGTTTGTAGCGGTGGTGGTTTCCGATATGGGCGGGAAAGAACACAAACGAAGGCGTGGCTTGAATGATGCTAAGCCAGAAATCTGTGGCTTTGTTCAATGGTTTGGATGACCACATTCTCAAATGTGTATGGTTGTGTTGTACGATTGCAAGTCCGACCGAAAGAACCAGCATGACTGCCATCAAAGGCCATTGGATGCCATTGAACCACTGCCACGCCATACACGCAGGATAGGCCACCATGTAACTCAAAGAGAGCAGATCTGCGCGCCTGCATAACATCCTTAATTCTCCAACCCTATCGAAGCCCTCATTCGTTCAAGGTGCGCATGCACATGTTCGACAAAGAAGCCATGCATCAAAAATCGGTAGGAGAGACCCGTCGGACCAACGATGATCATTGGAAAGCGGTTGTAAGCGATGTCAGCGAAATGTGCTGCACCGACAATGTCGTCGATCAGCAAACCGACCGAATGATCGAACTGGAAGGAATTGATTGCAGCCTCATATTCCTTTGATGTAAGCCAGAAGCAAAACGAGGTTTTGAACAATTCATGCGCTGTTTCAAAGTCAAGAAACTGTGTCCATTTTTTCCGATCCACCGAGTAATCGACGCGGACCGGGTTCCAATTTGTCCATTCCAAGTTGCCCTTTTCGATGGGCCAATTGCTTCGATCAGGAACTTCGAGGTCCCGCATGGTCATGAGAACCCCCTGGTCGTGATGGACGAATGTTTGGACCATCAAGTCCCGAATCATTTTCGGGTAGATCAACACGGGCTCAACGCCCTCCTTGCCCGAATTGTCGATCACGAAATTCAACAAATTACTCTCTGCTTGGAAATGCCGTAAGATCAGAATATTCGCCTCGGGACGAACGAAGTACTTCATGAAAAAGCAAATTTGCCATTGTAAAAACCCGTGAGCCTTCCACTGAATGGGTAAGAGGCGTTTGAGGTAATACGTCAAGTGAAGGGTAATGGTAAGTAAAATTCGAAGGGTAGGCAGCACAATAATTCTGAGAGGATTTTGCAAATCCTTGACCCAATATTCCTTTGCAGTCGCGTCAAGCGGCAGACTGTCATCGCCCACCAACGCATCGCTCAGGCTCGCCGGCATACGCCCATGGTTCGCAGCCATGGCCTTGGCGCGCTTTCGGTCCATGCGGCGCTGTTTGCGCGTGAGGGGTCGTTCATTCAAGGCCATGTTCCACTTCCTCCAATTGCAGTCGGTAGAGCCTTGCGACAACCTTTGCGGTTTTGACAATGGCCCGAGTTCTCTCTTCATTCACACAGACTTCATCGAGCATCGCGTAAAACCTCAGCATGTGGTCCCCATCGTTGTGAGCGTGATAGGTCATGAACCGGGTTGAATCCTCTGTCAATCCAGTTAATTCCTGGATTTGATCTGCCCACGAGCGAGCCATCTTTTCACCCAAACCTTCGATGATCCACATTGCGCCGAGTAGATCGATTGGGTTTGGTCGGGAAGAACGGTGCATCAAGTATCCATGCAACGCTTCGGAGCCGAGGTTTCGTTCCATGGCTTGAATGTCTTCCACACGCCCACCAGAAGCCACATAATCCCGTTCGAGTAGTTCATAATCTCTGTGTTCATCAACGGCATGAGCAATAATCGTTGAACGAATTTCGGCATGATTTCGGTCAAAGCTGCTGGCCGCCCGCGTGATCCATCTCGAACCTTCGATGACCTGTTGACGAAGGTTGAGCAAAAGACATCGGTGGTCTTCAACAGTGTAAGTCCCAAGATCAATTCGCCTCAACAAAGGCACCGTGGACAAATCGCGCTCAAAGCCAAGCCAGACCCTCAGCAGGCGCTGTAAACACGCCTGGGCGTGAGGGTTCAGGTCAATGCCTTCAGCACGCTCGACTTCCGTTTGTGAGCGTTGCGCACCATCAATCAAAATTTCACCGTCATTCATTGTTTCACCACTGTTAATTGCATGTAAGCCGTATTGAAACGGCCGCTTTCTGGGACAAAACACAACACGGTTTGCCCCTCCTGAATGTCAACTTCATCCGTCCTCAAGAATTCATCAATCATGATGAAAAGAGACGCGGCACCGGTGTTGCCGCGTGTGTAGAGGTTGGTCCACCACCGTTCTTCTGGTATGCCGACGCCAGCAGCATCCAGCAAATCGAGGATTTTATCCCTAAAGTGATGGCTTGAATAGTGACAAAGAAAGTGGTCTACTTCGAGCGGTTTTGAAACACCTTCTTGAACCAATCGAAGGTACCCGTCAACTCCCATTCGGAGGATGTTATCCAGCAATCGAACATCCTGCCGCAATAATAAGGCGCCAGCGGTTTCGGCTTCTGCATACGTCGAGTAATCCTGCCAGGTACGCGCATCTTCAACCCTGCCCGCCGAACCAACGCTCATGCAGGTTGGGAACGCATGTGCGTGAGAAAAGCCGCGAACCCAATCAATCCGGAGACTCAACCCCTTCGGTGCTGGTTTGTTTTGCAACATTAACGCCCCAGCCCCATCGGACAACATCCATCGAAGGAATTCAGTGTTGAAATCGATTCTTTTTTCAGCGTATGTCGAACCGGTAGCTGCCTCATAGCGTTGTTTTTTTAGCAAGCGGCTTGCCAACTCACTCGACACAACCAGCGCCGCTTCATGCTCTTCAAGACGGAGGCTGTTCCATGCGGCTTTGAGCGCCATCATCGATGAGGAACAGATGCCGTGAGTGGTCAAGATTTCAAGTTCAGCAAGGCCCAATTCGGCCTGAACCATGCTTGCCATTCCAGGTGCTGGGTGATCGCCTTGCGTGGTGGCAACAGCGAGCAGACCCACCTTTTCACGCGCCACAAAAGCGCGGTCTAGGCATTGTGTGGCCGCCGCAGAAGCCATCTGTGTGTTGCTGTGCGTCGTCTGTTGATTCGCATCGATGGCGTAATGGCGAGTTTGAATTTTGTTTGCTTTTTGGATTTGAACCCTTAGCGAAGAAGGCTTACCATTCACCGCCCCGAGAATCCCTTCAACCTCTTCGACAGCAATCGGTGGGCCGGGCAAGAACATCCCTGTGCTGGTGATGTAAACGCTCATTGATCCACCTCAGCAGCAATCTTTCGTTCGTACATGTAACATCGCCACCATTCTTGGAGGTACGGCCCAACAACGAAGATTCCCATTGTTGTCATGTAGAGGACCGCATAATTCCCGCTCGCCCCAAGGGGTTCGGTTCGCTGAGACAAACTAAAACCGCCCGCCCAATTGAGCGTGATTGTGTCCAGAAACACTTCCCACTTGCGGACAATGATCAGCAGGAGAAGGAAAAACGGAAGCGTAGCGAGGTAATTGTGGGCATGAACTTCCCAAATGCTAATTTCACGTTTTCCGGTGGTGTAATGCACATCATAATGAGCCACAAATTCATGTGCAATTAGCGCTGCAAAACACATCAGCATCACCAGGACATTGACTTCAAAAATCAAGGTCAGCACGAGAGGGAGACCGATTTGAGCTCCCATCACCAAGTGAATGCTCGCTTCGCGTAGCCCAGAAGTCGCCTCGATGTTGGTCGAACGGTGGCACCACCAATCCAACATACTTGCCAAGCCCCAAAGAGGCAACAGAACATACAACATCACGTTGAGAACCAAAGTTGCTTCGTCCAAGACAGAGCCTCCGCTCTGATTCAATCCGTCATATCATAAAAAGAAAATACCGGCGCGCTGATGGATTGGCTACCAATGAAAAATCAGGGTAATGAATCCAAAGCGTCGAGCAAGGTCGACTCAACAGCCCTTGGTTCCATTCCAAGCACAGCAAAACTCGTACCGACATCATAGCCAACATGCCGCCCCAAACTCGAACGAACTGTTTTGACTGATAGTTTTGGATGGAACACGGCCATAATCGATGCCATCCAGGACGGAAGGGTCCGGACTGGATAGGATCCTTCAGGACGTAATCGCCTCAATTCGACCCCAATTTCCCGCATCCACAATCCTTTGGTATGGAGGATGAGCCGACTTTCATCCGGCCCCATGGTCATCGCTGCGATGTGAGCGTCCGCAACGTCGCGCACATCAACAAAATTGAGATGGGTGTGAAGGACAAACGGCAATTTACCGGCGAAGTGTTTCAAATACGCCATTGACCCATTCAGATGGCGTGGATGGTGAATCGGTCCAAATACGATTGAAGGATGGATGGTCACCAAACGCGGTTTTAGTTCGGGCTTCATTTGGTTGACAAATGACCGCATTACCCGCTCCCCCTCCGCCTTTGCAAAGCCGTACGGGTTGAGTGTTGCTGAAGCATCTTCACACCAATCATCTGCAGTAAAGACTGTTCCATTGACGTACCGAGAACTGCGGATAGCAGCGACAGAAGAGGTGTGAATGATGGTTTTCACCCCACCATTTCGCTCGATGGCATCGCACAGATGCTTCGTGCCGGCCACAGACGGATCGATTAAGTCGCGTTGAACCTCACTGATTCCAACCATCAACACAGCAGCACAATGGATGACGGCCGTGCACCCATCAACGGCGTTATCCACGCTCTCCGCATTCAACAAATCCATTTCCACAACGCTAAGTGCACCACCTTCACCAACCGGGAAAGCACGAAGAAATTCCGCAGTTTCTGCTTTTCTTGCCGTTGCTCGAACAATATGCCCTTGGGCCAGGAGCCGTTCGACGACATGGGAACCAATGAACCCAGCAGCTCCAGTGACAAGCACTACCATGCACATCCCAAGAGCAAGCCCCTTTTGATGTTACAGCAACCAATCATCACATTCATGATATCCGACAGGCCCCCGAGAATCAATGCGGTCCGCTTGGCTGTTGGTCCTTCTCGTGTTGCTCGGCCCCCTTTCAGGGTGCTTAGGCGCGCAAGCACCCGATGGCAGCGACCAAATCGAACCCTCCATGTACCCAGAGGTATGGGACAGGCACACCCTTGATTGGAATTGGACAGATAGCTATTCTTACGTGCTTGAACCGGGGCCTTACACCGCTCTTGAAGTGCAAGAGGCCACCTTCGAAGTGGACACCTCAGATGTTTGGGAAACAGGTCCTGCAACCTCCAATGTCCACCTGTCTTACTGGTTGCCATCGAACACAGAAATGGGGGAACAGGTCCCGGTCATTGCGGTTGTTAGCCCATATTTTTCCTTCGGACAACCAGGTTCTGAATCAGGTGCAACGAATGTTGTAGGCGCTGGGCGTGGAGAATTCATCTACGACAATTACATTCCACACGGGTATGCCTTTGCCCAGGTTTCTGTGTTTGGCACCGAGGAATCCTCAGGCTGCTTTGATTATCGTGGAGAAGGAGAAGGTTGGGGCATTCACCAAGCGGTTGAGTGGCTTGGCGACCAAGAGTGGTCGAATGGAAAGGTCGGTCTATACGGTAAATCATACGAAGGCGCGACCCAATGGGAGGCGGCAGTTCACGGTAGCGATCACCTCGCAACCATCGTGCCAATTTCAGGCACAACAGGACTTCACCCACTGCTCTACAAAAATGGGAGTGCAGAAGCCCGTAGCCAAGTCATGCACATGAATTACTTTGGCAGCACAGTGGATTACAATGCAGAAGACATGGACAACATTTGCCCCGATATTATCGAGGGTTTGTTTGCCGGCCCGGTGACCTATGGCATGGGCGAATTAGATCCCTACATGGCCAATTATTACGAAGAGCGCGAACACATCTCCAAAGCACTGACAAATTACAATGGAAGCGTCTATTGGGTTCAAGGCATGCAAGATTGGAACGTCGATCCTCACCAAGTCTTCCCTTGGTATCAAATGTTCATTGATGCAGGCTTTGATGTCCGAGGAATGCTCGGCCAGTGGGAGCATAACTATCCAGACCAATGGTCAAAACATAATGCACAGGAATCCGGCTACGGGGGCGAGGCAATCCAAAATATGACCAGGTGGGATTGGGGTCAGGATTTGTTTGAATGGTTCGAATATTACCTCAAAGGCGTTGGTGAAAAACCAGACCTTCATGCACAAATCCAACGCAACGATGGCGAGTGGAGAATTGAATCGACTTGGCCGCCTGAAGACCGCCAGTGGCAAGATGTGGCCTTGGATAGCTGCACAAAAAGCGGTAACAGCGTACAAGGGATCTCTGGCGGGGGCGGCACAATTGCCTCGGTCACCTTTGAGTGTGACGCCATCGACTCGATGAACGACATCCTCATTTCAGGCCTTTCAACCCTCCATCTTGATGTCCAAGCCTCCATGGACGGAGGACAAATTTTTGCTGAAATGCAAGACGCAGAAACAGGGCTTCGACTTGGCCATGCAACCATGGACATTCGCTACTATCAAGGCGGTAGCGACCCTACAACGGTGCTCCCCGGTCAGACAGTGACCATGCTCATGGAATTCCAAGCCATCGACGCCATCCTTCCTGCAGGTCACGGCATCCGCCTTGTGCTCACCGAAACAGGCGAGGATTACCTTGCTCCCGCTTGTGGCGTGACCTGCCCGGTTACGGTCAACGGCGGCACACTGTCTTTACCGCACGTGATTCGAGACGGCAGCAATGTCCTCATCACTCCACAGTCTGAAAATGCAGCCAATAATCAATGACCGCCCTCGTCTTCTTTGCTGAGCGCTCGAACCATGTCAATTCGGCTGACAAGGCCGCAAAGAATTCCTGCATCGGTCACCAACAGCACCTCATGATCAACCAATAAACGCCGTCCTTCAGTGATGGTAACACCAAGGTTCACCACTGCGAAATTCATCTGCATCACGGTTTGAACGGGCCGGTCGCGTTGGACATCGGCACCGAGCAGACTCGCTTCGGAAACTAGACCAAGAATTGCACCACTGTCTGAAACCACAGGAAGCTGACTGATGCCTTCACGAACCATGCGCTCAACTGCAGATTGAACTGAATCATTCGGCGCAAGAACAGCGACGTCTTCGACCATAATGTCGCCAACACTATGCGGCCGATCGGGTCGTTCACAACGGACCAGTGCGGCGATAAGGCGTCGTAATGTCGATGCCCGTGGATCGACAGTTCCAAGCTCAACCTTGGCGATTACGGATTGGGTCAAACCACTTTCTTTAGCAAGTTGGGCCTGGGTCATTCCGAGGGTTTTGCGCCACTGTCGCAAATAACCTCCACTCGGTATCTCCATACCTCGCCCAAGGCCGCTCACCGAATGAGTTCACCGGTCGGCGCCAAAATGTATCCATTGTTTCCTCTCTTTCGCACGGTTGTTCGATTGTGCAATGAATCTTCAAACTCAAATCCAATTGAACAACGAGCGACGCGCCTCAACGCGCTAAATATAATCATTTGAATTAAAAAAATAACTTATTTTGAACATTAGCCTATATTTTAGGCATACATTTGAGGCGTATGTTTGATATACCGTCTCGCCAAGGAAGCGACTGATACCTATGATGGATAAAGCGAAATTAGAGTACATCTGGCTAGACGGCTATGAACCTACACAAAACATGCGAAGCAAAACGATGGTGCGAGAGAATTTTTCTGGCGACCTTGAGGAATGCCCTATTTGGATGTTCGACGGATCCTCAACCCGACAAGCGGAAGGTGGAGCATCCGATTGCCTACTAAAACCAGTTGCCATTTTCCCAGATCCACAGCGCATTAACGGCTACCTCGTCATGTGCGAAGTCATGAACCCCGACGGCACACCACACCCGAGCAATGGCCGGGCAACGATTGACGACGACGACAATGATTTCTGGTTCGGTTACGAGCAAGAATATTTCATCATGGACGTCGATACACAACTCCCAGTTGGATTCCCTGTTGGTGGCTACCCAGGGCCTCAAGGATTGTACTACTGCTCAGTTGGTGGGAAAAACACCCACGGGCGAGCCTTTGTCGAAGAACACGCAGACCTCTGCCTTGAGGCAGGCATTAACTTCGAAGGCATCAATCAAGAAGTTGCATGCGGCCAATGGGAATTCCAAGTGTTCGCAAAGGGAGCAAAGCGTGCGGGCGACGAACTTTGGGTGGCGCGCTATTTACTTGATCGACTCACTGAAAACTACGGATATTACATCGAATACCATCCAAAACCTGTCAAGGGTGATTGGAATGGTTCAGGAATGCACGCGAATTTCTCAAATGGAGCAATGAGAGATCAAGGAGGAAAGGAGTTGTTTGACTCAATCTGCGAAGCGTTTGGACGCAACATCGAGGCGCATATGGCGGTTTACGGCGCCCACAACGAACAGCGATTGACAGGTCTGCACGAAACGCAATCCATCGATCAGTTCTCTTACGGCGTTTCCGACCGTGGAGCCTCGATTCGAGTTCCGGCATCTGTCCCTACCGATGGCTGGGTTGGACGTCTTGAAGATCGCCGACCAGCATCGAATGGCGACCCATACAAGATTGGCGCAGTGATAATTTCCACAACGAAATCGGTTTGAAGCACTCTTTGGCCTCTGCCCAAAGGTCAAACTTCGATTTGACCGGTCATGACGCCACGCAAATTTGCAAACCCTTCCTTGACGCTTACATTTTCGGCCTTTGAAATCACCAAAACAATGAACACTGGAATGATGACTGGGAGAAACCATTCCCAATTGATTTGGAAACCAGGCCTTAGATCCACTTGACTTGGATCTTGGGGGTTGTAAGCAATAGTGTGTGTTTCAGATCCAGGCAAATTGTTCATCATGTAATCCACTGGAGCATGGGCGAAAAAGCCTGACTGGTATGAATGTTCAAACATAATTGTATCCGCATTTTCATGTGGGGATCCGCCACAGACATACTCGTCCGCCCCCCCGTCTCCCACAACGGGGGTGCAATGCAGTTCGAAAACAGCCTTTGCGTACTGTGTGTCGCTGCACCCTCCCCCCTCGTCGTTACAAGAGGTCTCCACCCATTCTTCGAATTCTACGATTTGTGCTTCTCCAGT
>QQSI01000050.1 GCA_003602645.1 Candidatus Poseidoniales archaeon
CGGGAATTGAGTCATTGTCGTCATCTAAATCTTCGGGAGTGTTGTCCCTGCACCCATCACCATCGTGGTCTGTTGAAGTTGAAGAAGTCCAACCAAGCACCCCCTTAGCGCATGAATCATCATTATCCAAGACGCCATCATTGTCATCATCATCGTCCTCATCGGAATCACGGCACCCATCAGAATCGTGATCGGTAACTGAGGTTGAATTCCAACCTGTAGCGCCATTGGGACATGCATCGTCTCCGTCAGAAACATTGTCACCATCTGAATCGCTCCTAGCTCCAGTTTCTAGGAGGGCGAATGGGTCATCTAATTCGAGGGATGCTGGTTGGAGTGCAACCGAAACAGAGCTGAATATAAACAAGGCAAGGGTGGCAAAAACGGCCAACTTTTTGCTCGTCGCCTCCCCTTCCATGATTGAATGTGGGAGAGTGGTCTTTTTATCCTTCCGTCGTGCCATGAAACCACCAGTTTCTCTATGTATTCTTTCCTTCTGCTTCCTCTTAGATGTATTGACAGAAACATCAAGCTGAACGCAAAGAACTTCATGCCATAATCATCGACGCAATGTTATGCGAGCGGTGCGATTCTTTGGCAATCCCGATTTGAACCTTGATTGGTTGCAAAACGAGGGTTGGACGATCTTTAAGCACGGTGGAGATGGAAGTCGAGTCCTCGTATGCACCTTTGACAATCAAGCCACCGATCCACGCGAACGCCTTGGAGGGACCATCGCCCCGATGTGCAAAGCAATGAATCATGTCCGACAGGGATCCGTGGACCGTGTTGTTTTGGTCACGGACGGAGCCGGTTACGCTGGGACACGCCGTGTGGCCAAATATCCGAGCAGTGCCACATTCATTGATGAACATGGAATGGGGAGCCTTACATCAGAGATACTCGCTAGCATCGCCACTGAAGCAGGTGCGAATGTGAGTATCATTCGGGGCATCCCCGAACATGAAGAAGAGGTGCGCAAAGCCATCATTGATGCACTGAAATAACACTCAAGGTGTTCAAGTAGGTGCTACGCCCCGCTACAATTATGAGCGAAGAATCCGTCCTAAGTGATGCGGCAAACGCAGGTACACAATTTCTCTTGTACACTGGAAATTTCTGTGGTTATTGCACTGCAGCAAAGCGCTTGCTCGACGGAAAGAGCTTGACCTATACCGAATTGAACTTCGACGCTGGAGAAGCAAAAAGAGGCGAGGTTGTTGCGGCGACAGGGCACCGAACGGTTCCCGTTGTGCTTGATCTTCGAAAGGGGCAACCGATGTTCATCGGTGGCTTTACTGAACTACAATCCTACTTGTCCAAGGGCAATTAACCACTCTTTGAGTGCGTCGTGATGCTCCATTGGGATCATGTGACCCTTGGGATGCTCTATGAGTTCCAGCGCCCAACCAGCGGCCTCGAAGGTGTGTGCGACCGCCCATCCGTCCTGAATCGAAACTCGAAGGTCGCGTTCCCCATGCATCCAGAACAGATGTTTAGGGTCGAGTTCTGCTAAGCGAAGGCCGAGTTCCATGCCACGTACCAGCCGCGTTCCGATGGCGATTACGCCAATGATTCTGTCCGCCATGGGCAGTTGAAGCATTTCTTGGGCCATCGCACCACCCTGGGAAAAACCACCCACCACAAGAGGGCCCATTGGTGCGTGTTCAGCAATCAACTGCTCAAGTTGAGACAGGCTTGAATCCACATCGATTAATTCCCGTCTTGAAAGGTTCATCCGTCGAGTTGCGTCTGCGTCCTCATCCTCATAACGCCACCATGTTCGGCCTCGACGGGGGTGCATGTACCTCGCTTCTGGGACAATTAACGTCCAACCTTCTGGAAGGATTTTTTCGGCAAAAGGTCGCATCATCGCGGCATTCCCAGTCATGCCGTGCATCATCACCAAGGTCGGCATAGCAATGGCCTCAGAGAGAGTACTGGAAGATCTGAGCACCTGCAACACGCAGATGGACGAATGAATCCGGCCCACGAACAGTTACGGTGAGGGAATATTCGCCGGTGTTGGAAGGAATGGTACCTATTGCACCTTTTTCAGTTGCTCCTGAACCCCATGCGCGAGTCAGGGGTGAAGCGCCTGCGTGGTCCTTCATCGAGAGGGAACCTGAAGAGCCTCCAGTCGAGGCGATTTCCACGTCAAGATACCACACGAGTGTATCCCAATCACCATCATTTGGGTGGCCTTCATCGACAAATGTGTCATAGATTTCTTGGTCATTTTCCTCATACAAACTGTCAAGCAGGTCCCTTGCACGGTAGAAGTAGACATCACCGGAATAGCCGCTTCGGGCAATGTTGAGGTCCATACGTAACTGGCGTACATCTTCTGCGTCAATCCAAACGAAGGTTTCCATGAAGCCTTTCGAGCCGCTGAACGTGTACCGCAGTTCGTGCCCTTCTGCAGAAACTGCTGTGACACGAGCATTCCCATTGTTGATGGAATCTGTTGTTGCCGTCCACTCTTGCCCAAGTAAGGTGAACGACCAAGTGTCACCAACCGTCCACGGGAACGAAAACACTGATTGCGGTTCTCCGTTTTCATAGACTGATAGACCATCAATCGTAACTCGACCTAAAAACGGATTGTGATTGATCACGGCATGGCGTTGTGCCTCTCGTTCGGATGAGATGCCCAATTGATACAGGCCCTCATCCTCATCGATTTCCGCAACCACCAAACGAGCACTGTCTTCGCCAAATTGTGGGGTGATGAAGGTGTAAAGCCACTCGTCGCCAACCTCCCATTCAGGTAGGAGCTTTTGCGCCTCAGTTGTGGTGTCCTGAGAGGTGGCCCCCAGTGACCCATCTGTGCAACCGGCAAGTGTTGTAGAACACACAAACAGAAGTACGAGCGCGAGCGCACGGGTCCATCCCTTCATGGTACCGCCTACCACGAGGCCTTCATGAGCCTAACGCTCTATTGCAACTCAAACAAGTTGTCCAGTGCCAGCCAAAACAACGGCAACAATGGACATCAACTTGATGAGAATGTT
>QQSI01000051.1 GCA_003602645.1 Candidatus Poseidoniales archaeon
ATCGATACGAAAATACCCAATTCGAGAACGTCATAGGTTCCCTTTTCGATCGACTTGATCGGTTCGCCTTCAGACCAACCTTTGAGATAAATCACAAACGCCCCTGGATCTTCAGAGGTCGGGACCAGAACCTCGAGGTTCTTGGTTACCGATTGACCTGGGTCAAGTTCGACGCTGGTTGGGAAGTTGACGGCCCAGTTGAACGGTAAGAGCCATTCCTGTTGACCCTCGAGGGTGTATGGGTCCCAGAAGATGAAGCGATCAAACACGTTGCCGGTATTGGTGATGGTGATTGAGAAAATTGCAGTTTGGCCTTGTTCGATATCAGCCATGCTGTGCGACGTATCGAGGTTGATGCCGTGAACGACGTCCATCAGTGTTCGAGTGGTCAAGTCAGACTGAATTGCTGGGTCTTTGTAGGACTTGGCTGTGACTCTGATGTCTGCAAGTTCGTCGCCGTTCGCTTGATACACGGACGGAGCACGAACTCTGACATAGAACCGAATGTCTTCGCCACCTTCAAGGAAAATCTGCGTGTCTGGCATGATCGAGGTGTGGTTATCAGCAAAGAACAGCGTCGCTGTCCAATTCTGCGGCACACCTGAAAGGTTGAGTCCGAAGGTATCTGCAACGAGGTCCTTTGGTCCTGGCGTGGAGTTGTTCATCGTCATGTTGTAGATGGTTTGCTCCCCAGGTTCGATGACGTGGTAGAAGGTTTCACCGTCTTGGAATTCAACATCAACTTGACCTGTAAGCACGTGAGAGTAGCAGATTGTGAAGCGATTGTTGTTTGCTTCTTCGCTGCACTTGTTCGTGTCAGACCAGGCGACGTGAGCGCCGCTACCAAGGTCGTTGGCAAAAGCCGGGGGCATTCCGATGCTTGGTTGAGATCCGGCGTTTGGTCCAAGTTTGTTGCTTGCCCATGAGGTAATGGCGACCGTTTCCCAAGGATCGAGCGCAAATTCACCATCGCCAGTCAGGTCCGTTGAATTCAAACGAGTGTAGAGGACTTCCTCGCCTGCACTTGCGTTTCCTGAATCAACCCAAGCAATGTGGACGTTATTTTGATCGTCGGTGAGAAGTGCTGGGAAGACCGAGTTTCCGCCGAATGGAGAGTTTCCGGAAATACCGGATGGCCCCTCGACGTTGGAAATTGGTGTGTCTTGGATTTTCTTAATCGCGTAGGTGGATAGCCCTTGGTCTGCACCGTCCCAGACACCTGCTCCTTGCAACCGGAGTTTGGTGTAGTAGACTTCGTAGTTCACGGCCTTTTCGAAACCATAGTCTCGGCCGTCCATCCATGCAACGTGCGTGTTGCCTTGCATGTCAACACCAATTGCAGGGTGGAACGAGTATGCATCATCGATCGTGACACGCGTGTCGTTTACGACAACCAGATGGCCTTCGGAGCCGAGTCCAGTGTCTTCAGCGTAGCTGTTTTGCACGATGGAGTGACCTGTACCACCTGGAACCCATGTTGGGTCGTTGTTCATCTTGCCGTAGGGGTCCAAAACAGACATGTAAATTTCACGAGAGTTGTTGGTGGAAATGTAAACCATTGCTTCCACAAGGAGCGCCATTGCGTTTGCACCGCCGGTTCCGGATGGGAATTCGTATGCCTGGCCTCCAGCGTCAGAGGAGCGAAGGGTGTTGCCAGGGCAGTTTCGGGTTTGGGTCGAGACAACGCCGTTCGGGCATTGCACGAGATCCATGAAGTGGGATTGGATGTTGCCGGCTCCACCGTAGCCTTGACCGTACAAACCGACTGGGACAACACCTGCTGTGAGGCAGTTGTCGTGGGCTTCCTCGATTGCAGTCAAGTCATCTGCTTGCTGGGATGGATCACCGTCTTTAGGACCCTCATCTGAAACTGGGATGACAATCTTGGTTGCGTTTGGATTCCACTTGTGGTCATCTTGGGTTGGAGGGTTACCTGGAACGTAGCCTGAAGCGTCCTTCCACGAGAGGCAAGCCCAGTTGGCACCTGGGCCCCAATCTTCACCAGAATAGCCAGAGTAGGTGTTGCCGTTGTACACTGTACCCGGGAGTTTACGGATTCCGCCTGAGTCATCGCCCTCAAATTGCCCCAGTGGGGTGTTTCGAGGACCTGCATTCTGGTTCTTACCAACACAGTTACCCGAATTTGCGGCTCCGGGGAGGGTGTTTCCGAGCCCATAGATGGTTTCGAACACGGTCATGTTCGCTGTCTCAAGCATTGGCTTAATGCCTTGGAAGTAGCCTCCTGAAGCAAAGTTACCACCGTAGACCACAGTGCAGATGTCAGCCCATTCGGAGTACATCGAACCGGAGGTGTCAACGATGAAGGCAAGTTCGACCTTACCGCCACGTGTGTCATCCCAAGCGATTTGAACGTAGTCGTTTGCGTCCACTACAACGTCTGGGTGTCCTTTGTGCCCAATGATTGGGGTGAGCAAAGTGTCATCGAAGAGGGTGACAACGGATCCCGTTGCAGGGTCCGGTTGAAGCATGGTGTAGTAAATTTGAGGTTGGTTGAAGAAACGATTCAGTTCATCATAGGAGTCTTCCCAGACAATGTGGGCGTTTCCTTGGCTGTCCAAGTCAATGGCTGGCCAATCGCGGTTTTGTGAGCGCATTGAGACGATGTGATCGTCGATCAAACTTAGGGTGCCGTCGTCGCTTGCCGAACCATCCATGGGTGCAGCCCATGGGTTGAGGACGGAGTAGACGATTTTGTGTTGGCTTGATTTGTCGGTCCAAACAACGTGGATGCGGTCGAAGTCGTCGACGGTCATGTCAGGGTGCCAAATTTTGTGAAGGCCGGGGTTAGTGATTTGAGTTGTGTCAATGAGGGTCTCTCCACGTGGCGAGAGCATCGAGTAGTAGAGGTGGAGGTTGTTTCGAGTCCACACGACGTGCACGTTTCCTTCGCTATCGGAAGAGACTGCTGCTTGTTGGTCTGCTGCAGTTCCGCCATCGACGACTTGAATCGCCTCAGTGATGACAACTGTGTTTGCTGATACGGTGACGGTTGCCATCAACAGCGTTGACAGAACAGACAGCATCATGATTGTTACGAGGCTAACGGACTTCATTTTTTGACCCATGTGTGCACATCCAGTGGTAAGACCGACTTTTCCTCACCCTTATGGTACTTAACCGCGCCTGCCACATGTCATTTTTTGGGCCCATGATAGCCCAGCAAACTGTGGGTGCTTCAAGCCCATTCGGTGGGGTCAAATCCTGAGCCAAATGACATTTTTTCATCAAACTCGATTTGATGTTCTGGGGTTGATTTGTTGGCAGGTTGGGTAGAAGAGGGGTTCTTGGAAGGATTATTTTTCGCCTTTGCCCAATCATCAACTGGTCCAGGCTCACCTTCCCCGGGGCCATAGGAATACTTGATCTCATGAATCACGCCAAGTTTAGCAAGCCAAAGACGGCGAAGAGAATGCATGAATTCATTTTTTGTTAATCCATCAAACCATATTGGGAGGCTGACATTAAACGCTTGGAGTGGGCCAGGCTTTTCGTTGCCTTTGTGACCCATGTGGATGCCCCAATCAACCGTCGAGCGAATTAGTTGCAGTCGGCCCTCATGGACCCATTCGAGCCATTCCTCACGGTCCTCCTCCATGTGCTTGGCCATCTCTTTTTGTTGACCTTTATCAACGCGAGTCATGCTTGAAATGGCTACAAGATCTCTCCCTTTTGGTACGACAACAGCAAACATGTGTCCCTGGTTCCCGGCTGGGTACTTGATGAGGAAATGTGCCTCTGCGCGCATGTCTTGCTGCACCTTGATGGAGAGCTTTTCTTGCTTCAGCCAAGATTGAATCTGTTCGATGACAGCCTTGGGGTCCATGATGGGCCGATGAAGTACTCTCGTTTGAACCGCACCCTTGATTCAAAGGGTCATTTGGTCCATTTCTGAATGAAGGGTCGAAAGAGCGCCACGGATGTTCTTGCGGGCCGTTCCCCTTGTCCTGATCCGTGTGACTGCACGCTTGAAATCGCTCCAGTCGTCCCAAAATTTAGCAAATGATCTTCCACTTAACCAGAAGACAAAGGGGCAGGCGATCGCAAGGGTTGCCGTGGCCATGGTCCGAGCGCCTGAGCCCGCCCCATACATCTGCGTCCAGTCAAAGCCAATCACATCTTGGAGAGCAGCCGTGTTGTTGAGGGCGAACCAAAGGACAACGCAAGTCAGAATCGGCCAAAACATCAGCGAACCGAACATAGCGGAGAGGAAGTGGTACGAGGTGCGCGCATCAAGCCCTTCATCGGTCGAATCGCCAAGCAAACGCCCCATTGCGATTTGAGCTCCAAGTGCGTAAAGTGCGATTGGGAGCATCAGCAAAAAGAATGGAAGGCGGACAAGGCCCAAAACACCTCGTGCAGGGCTAAAGGAACGCAAATCGGTGCCTTCCGCATTCAGATCTCGGCCGTCCAGACCCCTGTCCTTGAGCAAGGATGAAACAGCCCGTGCTGGCGGCAGACTTGGGTGGTCGATTGCTGGAACCTCCGTGTCCATATAGGATAATGTGGCTGGCTGAAGGGCGTCGCGTAATGAGCGAGCAGCCAAGACTTCTTCGCGCCATGAACGAAGAGGGGTCTTCGAGCGACGTGCATCGACTTGACCCATCAAATGAAGAGCATCGTTTTCAGCCCAGTTTGAAGTGTTGGGCGTGAGTGGTACGAGTTCAAGACGTAATTTGTCGCGAAGGGAGATGACGTTTTCAGCAGGTGGCTCGCTCCATTGCCCATCTCGGACGGACTCCACTAGGGCGTCTGGAATGTCTTCTTCAAGCAGTTGGATGGGTGCGCCGTATTCTACCCACTCATCGGTTCTAAACAATTCTCGATTACGGAAGTGAAGGCCGATGGGGATGACTGCGGGCAGGGGGAGGTTGTTTGATTTTGCAATCGCGCCCGCTGCGAGCACTGTCCGCATCGGGCCAGTGCGGAAACGGAGCATGGAAGAGTCACTGTGACTCGTCCCCTCAGGAAAGAGCACGCAACCGTATCCATTGGAAATCCCTGTCGCTAACATGAGCAAGGTTCGTCCGTTGATTTGTGTGGCTTCTTCTTCCGAGCATCCTCCCCGAAGAAGTTCCGCCTTCCGGACAACCGGCTGAACAGCCATCCTGCGAGTCCACCAACTAAGCAATGGGCGAGTGACCAGATCATGGCGTGCACCGAGGACGAAGAACCGCGGATGATTGAGGGCGATGGCAAGTGGGTCAATCAATCCGTTTGTGTGCCAAGCACAACATAAATTCCCTCGGTCCGCGGGAAGTGTGTCTTTACCGGTGACTTCACGCGTCCTGAATTGAGCTGCTCGTACTCTTTTTCCAATCCACCAAGCCGCATGCGTCCAGAAAAAAGAACCAGGGGTCGAGCCGTTAAAGCTCGGCATTGGAGTCGACATTAATCTGTCCATTTTCATGTGGGTTGCTGATTTAGATAGAACGGGTAATGCATCGCCTCGATGATCAATCGCACCTTCATTGGCGCCTTCTGAACTCAAGTCAGTCCCCCCTCAATGATGTGGCGATGTGTTTCAGTTCTGTGTGATTTATCTCGCCCCCCATAGGCGGTGCTTGGGGCCACATGGCTTGCAGTGTTTTCCCACCGTCGGACAAGATGCGGGGGAGCACGTGAACATGGACATGAGGCACTTCTTGCCCAGCAAGCGGGCCATCGTGGATGCAGACGGTAAAATCCGTGGTTTCAAAGTAGGTTGAAAGCCGCCGCTGGACCTCGTCTACCCCTTCAAACAAAGCATCACGCTCTTCTTTTGAAAGGTCACCTAAACGCTGAACGCCCGTTTTTGGAACCACAAGTGTATGACCGGGAGTGCGGGGGAAAATATCCAAAAATGCATACCATTTTTCGCCTTCTGCGACCTTGTGAGAGGGAATTCTCCCCGCCACAATTGATTCGAACAATGTTGGCTCGGCCATACCTTTCCCAACAGTTCCTCCTTTTCAGTGATACACCGTTCATGCGATGCTTTTCACTTATTGTGGAGGGAGAACCCAGTTTCCTGTAACACCCTTACGCAAACCAATTGTGGATGTTGCGCCACTTTGGTCAATGGTCGTATGGTGGAGGAATGATTCATCTTGATCTGGGAAGTCGCTTCTCTGGTGGTGACCGCGACTTTCTTCACGGGCTAGGGCGCTCTGTGCAGCTGCGATTGTCAGTCTGATGCCGGCTTGAATTCGCAGAATTTCAACGAGGTTCGTGTTTGCAATAAGTGAAGATTGATCGAGGTGGATGGATTCAGCCATGAGGCTGAGCGCCTCGAGTGATTCAATGCTGTTGGCGAGGGATTGCGCATCTCTGGAGCCGATGAGTGCGTTGCTTGCTGCGTCCTTGAGTTTGGTTGCTACGGACCCGACACGGACAACTGGGCCATCGTTCGTGCCGTTGAGAGCAGTAAAGTCTGCTTGGGCATTGGCTTCTTCCTCCAAGGCAATTGAGGTCCCTCCAAGGCTGCGCGATTGAACCCAAGATCCTGCATGCTCACCTGCTGCTGCGCCTCCGCAAAGAGCATCCAACAGTTGGTTGCCAGGAAGAGTTTGTGTGCCATGGAACCCAGTGCAGGCAGCGCCACCTGCAGCGTACAATCCAGTGAACCATCGAGACCATGCGCCGTTGATGGCGCGGCCGTGCTCATCAACGGTGATGCCGCCGAGGGAGAGTGAGGGGCGAGATTCAACCGCAACGGTTTGTCGCGACAAATCGATTCCTGTTCGTTGTGCAACCAAACGGAAGGCACCTTCCCACCATTCGGTTGCCTCGCCAAGATGTCGGGCGTCGAGGACGGCTTGGGAAGCCCCTTCGACCGCTGCGCAAACCTCAGCAACGCTTCCATTACCTAGGTCCAATTCACTGCCGTTTGCCTCGTGCAACGTGGCTCCAGCGTTCATTAATCCAGTTGGAAGTATCATGTGTGTGTCGACAACACCTAAAGGCGAGTGGTCAAAGAATTCCATGTTTCGCAATGGAAGTCCAGCACGCAATGCCAAGTCCATACCGATGCCGATTGCTCCATGGGAGAAGACACCTTCAAAGCCCTCGTCTGCAAGAATGACTGCTTTGGCTTGGATTGATAAGATTCTACCGTTGATCATATCAGCAACCGTGAGGCCGTGGACTGATTGATTTGAATGAATGAGTCCGAGAGGGAGGTGATCACCACGACGGACAACGCCATGGCGCATGCATTGTTCTTCGAGGGTCTTTTGCACTTCTCGCCCCGTTGCATCGCCAGAATCTGCCACTCTTGGTTTTCCATGGCCGATGGCCTTTGAGACATGAGGGAGGCCTGATGAATCTCGACGGAAATTCACGCCCCAGCGCTCAAGCAAGTCGAGGGTCCGAACAGCTTCAGCCGTTCTGGTTGCGACGATGTCTTGATCTGAGAGGTAATCACCGTTTCGGATCGTGTCTTCTCGGTGGCCACGGTTGTTTGACTCTTGAATCGGTGCTGCGAGGCCCTCTCGGCCATCGCCCGTGGTGCTGCCCAAGGCGTTCACTGCAACCATCAATGTGGACGCTCCTTTTTTGGCTGCTTCTGACGCTGCACGAAGTGCTGCTGGTCCGTCGCCTACTACAATGATGTCCCATGCCTCCATGTACCTCACATCCGGTAATCTTAGCCAAGCATGACTCGTCCATAAGGTGCGCGCTTCGATGGCTTGCTTTTTCTGGCACCTGCAACGTTGGATTCATCGGCCATATAGGTCCGCAGCGTTGCGAATTTGGAAGTCCTCATCCTAGGAATTTGGGCAAAGCCAACTCGCCTTTGCTGCGGGCAAGGGCCAGATTTCGAACCCTCAACTTGGTTTGACTGCCACCGCTCCGCCGAACATCAGTGCGTACAACCTGAGATTCAAGGACCACACCGTCGTCGTCTCTTAGAATAATTTGGACATCTGCAGGACCAGTGAAATCTTTCGGCCAAGCAACCCCAATCCAAAGCACAACGCCGCGTTCGAGGTAACGAGGGATCCAATCAAGCGCGTCGTCCTCTGACGGGTGGGAGAGGTTGACGGCTTGGCGTGGTGGTGGGCAGGGGCTCAATTCAAAGCGATGATCGCGTGTTTCTGGCTCGCCGTTTGGCGTTAACACTTCAACGCGAACATGGCGTTCTGTGAATGTTTGATTGTTGAGGGCGATGAACAGATTGCCAGCACCTGCGTAACATGTTTCGTCCAATGCAACATCCATCCTCCATTCGGCTCGAAGCAATGGCGGAGCGCCCGATAGCAAATCGTATTGGAGCCGGTCCAGAAGAAGAAAGGCCCCCGGTTGCCATCCCCGTGCATGGGCAATTAGACGCTGGAGGCTACGCCAATTGAAACGGTGGGTTTCATCGAGCAGTAAGTCATCAATCCGATCGGCGAGAAGGAATGTTTTGAATTCTTCAAGCGCCATCGCTTCTGTAATTTCACCCTCCATTTGGAGATGAAGGATGTACAGGAGACGTTCCAGGGCTTGCTTTGAAATATTTCCCGGGATTAATGCCTTCTTGAATGAGCGGCGCCATTCTTCCCATTCAAGCAAAAGATCGGGATCTAAATGCGCCACAAGAAGGTCCCCAAGAACGCTCCCCAGTTGCGTAGGGTGATGGGTTGGGGCATGAAACACAAGCGAGGGGAATGGATCTCCCTGTTGGCGAACAAAATCGTAAGAAAACACCGAATGGAACGTTTGCGCTACGCCTCCAGTCATGGCGACGAGCAAGGCCATGTTCCAAGCCAAAGATTTGGCTTCGAAGGCGGATGCGAACACCAAAAGAGCGAATGTCCCGCCTGAAAGGATGCTCGTCATGAGATTATTCCGGCGTTGATCCCGCAGGCTTTCGAGAATGCGATCCATTCCAGGCTGGGCGCGCAAAGCGTGGCGTTTCCCCGCTTCAACGCCTCCTTGTTCTCGGAGGGAAATGCGCGCCTGCATCGCTTGCCACGACGATTCTCCAGCGATCACGCTTGGCGCAACAGCAATCGAAACAGGAATGAAGAGGAGGAGAATCCAACCGCCTGTTGAATCAATGAGTGACGGTTCGAGAAGACTTGTGAAAGCGAACATAGAAAGAAAGAATCCGTTGAGGGAACGCCAAAGCATAAGCGACGGTTTTCTCGCGATTCGACCAATCATGAGTCGTCGCTTCTCGAGTTTCTGCCATTGTTGTTTGGTGTGTTCAAGCGGATCCTCTGCATGCTCGAACCCTTCGCCATAAGGGTCAGGAAGAGCGAGTTGTTTTTCGAAAACTGGGCTTTTTTCACCGCTCAATAGTCTCGCCTCCAACCACTGACGAGACGCCGTTGAATTTGGCTCTTGCCTTTGAAACACGCGCTATTGAGGTGTTCTAAAGTTGAACCAATGGAGGCAAGGCGGACGTGCCAGGATTTGAACCCGGGATCTTCGGCTTAGGAGGCCAACGCATTATCCAGCTATGCTACACGCCCAATGCGAACGGTCGGCCAGCCAATCAAGATGCTTTCGCATGGGCAAAGCGTTGTCCAATCTTTGCAACCTTGATTAAAAACCGCTCAAGTTCGATGCGCCCCTGTGTGGTTTTATGGAGGACAACATCGCAATGCGCCAGTTCAACCAAGAGTTCTGTGAGCATCTGCTCTTCGAGTTGCATTCGACCAGTTGTGAGTAAGCGATGAAAGTGACCAACGACGTCTTCAGGCTCTAAATTATTCTCCGCCATTGCTTGATCAAGGGACCCCATGGCGCCTTTGAGCACTCGAGAATTTTTCATGCCTTTTTTCTCCCATCGCCAATCATGGACCCTGTTGCGAAGAGCTTCCTCGAGAATGTGTTGCATCTCCCTAACCGATGTTGCATCGATAAGGTGTTGCAAATTTTTCCTGTTGCCAAGCAGGCCACGCTGCCCGAGAAGTTCAGTCACAAAAATTGCTTTCCGGAGATTTCCATCCGCGATATGGGCGATGTCACCAAGAACGCCTCGTGCTGGTTCTAGGCCCTCTTCAGCTGCAATTTGTTTGAGCCGGTTCGCAATGTCAGTTCTCAGTGGAGATGGTAATCGAATGTGTTGACACCTGCTGCGCAGGGCTTCAATGACCCTTGAAGGGGTGTGAGAAGTGAAAATGAAACGGGCGCTCCCACTTGCACTTTCCATCATCCGCCGCAAATAGGATTGCCTGATCGTTCCAAGATAGTCGGCGTCCTCAATGACAATTAAACGAGAGACAGGCGCCCTTCCATCGTGCCGTTCTGGTGTTGATTCTTTTCCGGCGGGGGCGGGTGTTGAAGACACAGTGCCTGAAAAAGTAGCATCGTATGCATCCAAACTCGTGCGCCCGGCAAGGGTGTCGTTTGAAGAGGAGCCTTCTGGGCGAAGGAATTCTTCAAACTTTGACATTGCCCCCGAGGTGCGTGCAAGGTCTCTCGCCTGTAGGACGTGGGTTCGGGCGTTCCAAGATGGGCCCAAGACCTGTCTGGCAATCAAACGCCATGTGGCTGTTTTACCAATTCCAGATGGGCCGGATAGGAGGAGGTGCGGGGGGTTTGCTTGAATTGCGGTGCGTTCAATGGTTGATTTGACTGCGTCTGGATACAGCAACTCGTCGAAACGAATCGGTGCCTTAGAGACAAGCCAAGCTGACATCGTCATCAACTGGTCGTCAGCGGTCTTTCAACCCTGCGCGTGGTGATGGTTCACTCAGCGACGAGGCGCTTGGTGCCGTTGCGTCGGAGTTTCATGAAGATCCGCGATCCACATGCCTTGCAACTGATTCCGTTACGCTCTCGGTGGAACGATTCTAGGCTGCCGCACACTGCACATTTGTAATCAACGAGTTCAACCATAATGTTCGACTCCATTTCACCCGACCGACCACCCTCTCTTGAACCTGTCCGTCGCGGGATGGACGGTTTCAGGCCACATTTGGGCTCCGAATTCCGCCTTACTCGGCACCGCCCACCAACGGTGGAACCATGCGGATGTTTTGGACAGCACTGAAATCCATGGCCGCAATATCACTCGCTGCAACCATGGTGTTGTCGACGAAAACCCAGGAACCGTTGTTCTGGGTTGCTTTCTCGGCAAGTTCGGCTTGGCTCATCATCACTTCGCTGTGTCCGGATTCATCCGCCACTTCAACGAGGAATTTGGGTTCATTACCGCCAACAAGGCCTGGCATCAACTTGAATTCGTCGGTTGCCTCAAAGGCCATACCTCTCAATTCTTCAGTAGAAACAAGGCGATCGTTTACGAACACCCAGGTTCCTTGGGATGCTGCAACTTTGGCAACGATCTCCGGTTTGGTCATCTGTGCGACGGTGTGACCCGTAGCATCTGCAATCTTCACTTGGTACAAAATTTCACTCATGTGTAATCCTCCTCTACGAGTTGATTGTTCAACCCAATATAAAGGATGGAATC
>QQSI01000052.1 GCA_003602645.1 Candidatus Poseidoniales archaeon
AGCAATTCACCCATGGACAAGCCTCTGTCTGGATGACCTGGGTCGAGCAAGTGAAGGATTCGTTGAACAACCCGCATGCTTGTCGAGGCATTCCGGCAGTTAACTTTGACATGACGCACATTTCTTTTTCCTGCAAGATGGCGTTGAATGTCCCGGCAGAACGTGTCGGCCAGCACGGTTTTTCCACTTCCCACAGGGCCGGTGATCACTGCCCGTCCAGCTCCCTCTGGATGATTGAGTGTCGAGAATTTAGCAGCTAACTCACGTTGAATCGGCTCCCGGCCAACAAGCTCTGGCGGAGTCCAATCGAAGTCCAAGACTTCCGGATTGGCAAGCACAGCGCCTGCCCCAATTCGGTCGAGGTAACCTGTCATAACAACAGAAGGCTTTCGCCAACCGTTCTTGAACATACGGTTTCTCTTAGGCCAGGGAAAGCCTGTTTGGGGTTGTGTAACGTCTGTGGTCAGGGGATTTCATCAAATTGATATCCTGTTTCCCATTTTTTCTCTCCAAGAGCCACTTCGAGTTCGAAAGGTGTGATGAGAGGTTTGCTGTATCGAACTGCATCATCGATAGCGATGCGCGGGCATGCTGTGTTGACAAATGCGTCAACTGGGTAGAAGTCAATTAAATCTGGACCGATGTGCTCCAGGGCCAGTAGGTATCCTTTTTTGCCGTGTTTTTCGAGCATGCGCTTCATTCGCAATGCGAGGGTTCGGCGCATCTGTCCTGGCTTCTCACCAATCAAAATTCCAAAGCGTTCTGCGTCACCGCTTGCCATGATTAAGCCAGAGCGCTGGCGAAGGATCCGCTCGATTCGCTCAAGGGACATTTCTTCTGCGTCTCCAGTGTAAGGGTCGAGCATCGCCAATGGTTTACCAGTGTGGAGGACAAGTCCAATCGGGTGGAAATCCCCTGAGCCGAGGAACAGGTAATGGCCTATGGAGTCGTCGTCACCTGAGTAATTACAGCCAAGGACCTGGCCCGGGAAGGACAGTCGAGCACCACCAATAGGGATGGTCACATCGTAACCAGCCTTTTCCAGGCGGTCATGGAACTCTGGTAGCAAGTGTAGGTGTTGAATCGAGCCTACGAGGCCGAGTTTGGTTCCGGTGAGTGGTGCCATACGGCCCACAGCGTCGAGGAATCGATCTTGTGCTTCCTGTTCAGTCATGTTCTCAATCGTGCCTTGTTCTGCCATGCGCTGCTTTGCCATGGCTCGGTGAGTGTCTAAAAACGGTAAGACAGGAGTGAGTTCTGGGTCTCCATCATAGGTGACGTCGATGAACTGGGTCGGCATGCCTGAATCGATGTTCATTTGAGAATGGCCCATGTGAGCAACCAATTCCACGCCCATGAGTTTCATTTTATCATGGACAAGATCACACGCACCATAACAGGGGTCTGCAGCAAGGACCACCTTTGCGCTCGTTTCGGTTTCGATGGTGTCCATCATCTCGAGGGCTTGCATCTTCAAACCCTCCGGGATTTGAAGCGCAATCAAGCGGTTGTCGTTCGCTTGAATGCGTTCCATCAATTTGTCAAGCTGGAAATCGTGGCGGTCCAAATCCATAGTCGTCCCAGTTGCAGGGGCTCGCCACCCCCTCATCAATCCACCCTTTGACAAATCGGCATCAATCGTCCAAGAGAACCACATCAGCGCCGTTCATTTCCAAGCGCACCAACGATTGAATTGTAATGTCGGGATAATCGGCTTGAAGTTCCTTCAATCCCGGACCTTTTTCCACCACGACGAGAATGTGCGCGATGGTTGCCCCGGTAGCCTTTACCCCTTCAATAACAGCCCTCAGTGTACCTCCAGTCGAGAGCACATCGTCAACGATAGCAATGCGTTCGCCAGCGGCGATGTCGTTGAGGTACATGGGTTGCTTCGAATATCCAGTGGCTTGGTCGATGACAACCTCGCCTTCCAGGCCGTAGGATCGTTTACGACCAACGACAAGGGGAACTCCAGTGCGGATGCTTAGGGGTGCTGTCAACGGCAACCCCATCGCTTCGATGCCGAGGATCAAATCAATGGTTGACCACTCAATGGCCTCTTGACACAGTTCAGTCACGGCAGCAAGGACTTCCGGGTCGAGCCTTGGTACGCCGTCGGTAATGGGATGGATGAAGTATGGATAGTCACCCTTCCAAATCACTGGTGCGTTAGCGAGACTGGTTCGAAGTCGCTGCAAGGCATTGCTCATGTTGAAATGGCCCGCATGGCGGGGTAAGACCTTTGCTCAAAGTTCGGCGATGAATTCGACGTACTCGTCGGGTTCCAGAAGGTTCTCAAGGTCGAGTTCATGAGGTTCGATGATGATGATCCATCCATGGTCATATGCAGAATCATTGACGAGATCGGGGTTGATCTCAACTTCGCCGTTGACTTCGGCGATAATTCCGGAAAACATTGATGGGAAAGCGACCTTTTCTTCTGCGGTCCAAATGGAGAACATGTCTCGCCCTTCATCGATTTCATTCTCTGCTTGAGGCAAAATAACACGAAGGACTTCACCGATTTCGACAGCGAGGAATTCGCTGACTCCAATCATCAAACGGTCGTCTTTTTCTTGATACCAAAGGTGGTCTCTCGAATATTTCCTGTTGTGCGCAACGCTGAATTCTACAACTTCTTCATCCATAGGGGCACTCCCACAAAAACGCCCCAATCACCATTGTATATCAATTTGAGGCAAATAAGCACGCCGTCGAATTTCGTCAAACGGGTTAAGTGAGTTGGCGTTTTCCGCACATTAGGGACGAACATGAACTACGGAGAAACCGAAGAGCAGCAAATGATTCGCGAGATGGTTCGAGACTTCGCAGAGAGCGTCCTTTCGCAGACCGTGGAACATCGCGATCAACAACAAATTCCCCCAAGTAAAGAATGGGAAGAATTCCTAGAATACGGCCTGCAAGGCGTGACAATTCCCGAAGCGTATGGCGGTTCACCTGTCGATGATATTTCTGAGTCAATCATCGTCGAAGAGCTTGCACGCGTCGACCCTTCTTTTGCAGTCATGTACTGTGTCCATGTTGGGCTTTGCTCGAAAACAATTGCCTTGCATGGTAACGAGGAACAAAAGCAGGAGTACCTCACTCGGCTCGCAGCAGGCGAAGTAGGTGCTTACTCACTTTCCGAGGCCGGAGCTGGAACTGATGCAGCAGCAATGACCTGCAAAGCGAAACTGTCAGATGATGGCGAACATTTTATCCTCAACGGAGAGAAGATGTGGGTCACCAACGGCGCCCAAGCAAAAATCATCGTTCTTTTCGCAAAAGATGTGGATCATCCTGATTACGGCGTCAAGAAGCACGGTGGCTCAACAGCATTTATTGTCGACTCGAGTTTCGAAGGATTCTCCGTTGGAAAGAAGGAAGATAAACTTGGTATCCGTTCTTCAGACACCTGCACGCTTGTCCTCAACAACTGCAAAGTTCCAGTCAAGAATGTCCTAAAAGGTGTTGGGAAAGGATTCCCAATCGCCATGAATGCCCTCGATAACAGTCGAATTGGCATCGCAGCACAAGCTCTAGGCATCGCCCAGGGTGCCTATGAGGCAGCGCTGAAGTACGCCCACGAGCGAGAAGCCTTCGGAAAACCAATTGCTCACCATCAAATGATCATGGCCTACCTCGCCGACATGGCAACAAAAATTGAAGCCTCACGTTTGCTCATTTACCAAGCATCATGGGTCAAGCAACAGCACTACGAGCACGGCGGACCCCGTCATTCTAAAGAAGCCAGTATGGCTAAACTCTATGCTGGCGACACCGCTATGTGGGTGACTGAGCGAGCAATCCAAGTTCTTGGTGGCTATGGCTACACAAAGGAATTCCCGGTTGAACGGTTCTTTAGGGACGCTAAGATCACCCAAATTTACGAAGGAACTCAAGAAGTTCAGCGTATTGTGATTGCGCGTGCGTTGAAGTGATTACTCGATTCGAGCGCCTGTGGCCTCTAGGTTGGCCTGCTTGAGCGCCCCGGACCATCGGTAAATGACAGCTTCTGCAGTCACAATTTGGCCGGTTTTGAGCCCTTCAATAAATTCACTTTCGGCAACTGGGAATCGAATGGCAACAACATACTCGCTCTCGTTGAGGATGCCCGTGATGGTTTGACCGCCGCGGTATTCTCCGCTTGCCATGAGTGATCGTTCAGTTTTCTGAACTTTTATTGTGCAAGTTTGGGAAGTTGATTGAGCAACAATAGCGTTGAATTCAGACAAGAGTCTTGCTCCAGAGAGTGCCTCAATGATGCCCTCGTGAGTCATTGGGTCGACGCTTGACGCGGCGGTGGGAACGGCCTCTGCTACAGGGGTTGGTTGGGCAACTTGGTCAGGAATAGGCTCCGCCACTTCTTGAGGAGAAACTGCTGCTGTTGCAGCAACCGCTACGGTTGCTGCGGTTGCGGTTGATGCAGCTATGCCTGCCAGTGCATCTTTTTNGGGCGCAGGTGTTGGTTCTGGAGTTGGTTCTGGAGTTGGTTCTGGAGTTGGCGCAGGAGTTGGCGCAGGAGTTGGTTCCGGAGCAGGCGGTTCCAAGACCGGGGCAGCGCCATCAAAACCAATCGACTCGAGGAAGGCCCACCATTCTGGAAGCGTGATGGAACCGTTACCGTCTGCATCAATGTGCTGCACAACAAGGTCGACCACCCAGGACGGGGGTTCGGCATTTGACATGGTGCGGATCAGATTGAGAATTTCGTCATTGCTGATGATACCATCCTGATTGGAATCAGCCATTGCAGTCAATTCTGCAGAGTTGTAATTTGATTCATTGAGCCATTCGCCAAATTTATCAGCAATCATGGCCAATCGGGGGTCTTTGTCTCGGCGAGTCTCGTATGCTGACCTTGCTTGTGAAACTGCAGTTCGAGTGGTGTCGGTCATTCTTTCAGCAGCGGCAGCGGTGACCCTCGACTTGATTCCCATTGCCCATTGCTGAATGGGTTCTTGGTCCTGAAGGGTTGAAATCACGGTTTCTCGTGGAAGGTGACCGGGTGGTGCGTCGCCCAAAAACCGCTCCGCAACCAAGGATAATTCCTGATCGCTCAGAAGATTGAGATCGATTCCTTTCTGGGCCATTCTGCTTTCAATTTGTTGCATAATGAGGTCGGACATGAGGTTCCCCTTATTTGGGAAGAAACAGTTCTCTCTCATCAAGATGATGCCGTTGGTGTTAGAATTCTACTTTTGGCCAATTCGCATGGTCGTCTTGGTTCCAAATTAATGAACAAAGGACGTCTTCAACCTCTTCTTTGGTGCCTAAATCGCGCTCAATCTGTAAACGATGCAGCCATGATTTCAGACGGCCAAGGGCAATTCCCTTTGAAAGTCCGGTTCGTTGCATGATCCAGTGGCCATCAACTAGGGGTTCATCACCGGCCCTCAGCGGGGCAAGATGAATCAGTTCTTTGTGAGTATTTTCGAGGTATAGCGTCGATGCATCATCCATTTTCTCGGCGTTCAGGCCAGATTCACGCAGGACGGTCTCGAGGTGAAGATGGGATGCGGAGCGCTCTTGCATGACGGCCCTGAAGACGCGTAGATCAGCCTTTGTGTGACCTGGAACCCTCCCGAATCGTCGATGTATCAATTCAATTTCTTGGCGCTCTTTCTTCGATAGTTTCAGATTTTTGAGGGTGTTTGAAACCTCTCGTGAGGTGTTTTCACAAAGCAATAATGCAAATCGTTCTGCCCCAGTAATACCATCCGCTAGCGGGTGCCTTTGGGCGAAGAATCGATGCGTCTGCGCCCGCCATTGGCCCGGCAGGAATCGATCCAAGACTTCGTCGCGAGCCATGCGCTCAATCACTTCTGCAGCATGTTGGCCATGAAGGATCTTCTTCCATTCCATCCAGATTCGTTCATTTGTGACGCCCGATAACATTGTTCTGTGTTGCTTCAATGCCTCTGAGAGTTCTTGATCAAATTTCCAAACTCCTGCCTCTCCACGGTCAAGGAAACGGTAGGCACGTAAGATGCGTAATCCGTCTTCGGCTAACCTTTGATAGGCTTGACCAACGGCTTTTACTCGGCCTTGTTCCAAGTCACGTAGTCCATTGTAAGGGTCGTGAATTAGCCGCCGTCGAACATCGACCGCCATGGCGTTGAAGGTGAAATCACGTCGCTCTAAATCACCGCGCAGAGACGTACCAAAATCCACGATTTCAGGCCTCCTGCCATCCGCATACATGCTTTCTGTACGAAGGGTTGTTGCTTCGTAGAAGCCACCATCTGCCCCCCTTAGGGTTAAGGTGCCATATTGAATTCCAGTTGAAATGGCATCTGGGAATAGTTCGAGCATTCGCGACGGTTCCAATGTGACGGCAAGGTCAATGTCTTCAGTTTCAACTCCAAGAAGGGCGTCTCTGACTGCGCCCCCCACAACCCATATTCCCCCTTCTGCTTGGGCGACAGTTGTGATGATTGAATCCAATTCTGTTGGCAATTGGTCGACCCATCGCTCAAGAAGGGGCGGTAAAGGGGCACCAGGCGTGTCGCCAATGATTGGGTCGGGGGGAGATGTCTGGTCCGATGACATAGGCTCCCTACCAAGCCATACCACTGTCGCTGAATGAATAGCATTATCGCAGGTAAGCCGTTCGCAAGGGTCAATGTGGGACGAAGAGGATGTTCAATTGGTTCCTGTGGAGTGGTTAAAACCTCATGAGGAGATCAAACCAAGGAACCGTGACAAACTTCTCGAGATGACTAAGCGATGGGGTGGCTACACCAAACCATTGATTGTGGACCGAGTCACGGGAGCTATTCTTGATGGGCATCATCGGTACTCGATTGCGCTGGAACTTCACCTTGCTCAACTTCCAGTGATCGCTGTCGATTACCTTCTCGATGAGACGATTGAGGTTGACGTTTGGCCTTCTGCTGGCTTAGATTCTCTGACCAAAGAAGAGGTGATTGCGATGAGCCTTTCTGACGAAGTGTTCCCACCAAAAACAAGCAGGCATCGGATTGCTGATCATTTGCCCCCGATTCATGTGCCGCTTGAGGTGCTCTCCCAGCCCGCTTCAATTCAATGAGGTGTGTCAATGCCTCAGTTGAGTCTGCTTCATTGACTGGCTTGACGTGTTGCGATATAGGCTTGCCATTTGCTGTTTCCTTTGCCGACCAACTTGACGTTGTGGCTGGGAGGTGAAGGCAAAGAAAGCGTGTGTTCTCGGAGGACCCCTTCATGCGCATAAGTGATTGCAACGGCTTGTCCTGCCTTGCCTTTCAACGCAGTTTCGAGGCTTTTGATGTTCGTAGTGCGTAGACCATCGATGGCCACGATCTCGTCACCGGGCATGATTTCCAAGCGAAGTGGACTGGCTGCCATGTGTGTGCTGACCATCACCCGACCTGCCTTGTGTGAAAGGTTCAGGCCAAGCCATGCGGGTTGTGGCTCTCCCTCCTTCGGTTGATGTTCAGGTTCCATTTTTAATCCGAAGTACGCCATGACATGCTCCATGTCAGGCGCTGCTTTGCGGTTCACCAATTCATCAAGCATGACACCGAGACGCCCCCCGCCTTTCATTGAGATGAGCGCCTTTCGGATGTCCTTGTGGGTTATGCCTAACCGGCCACTTGGATCACAGTCGAGTGCGTGTGTTTGGCACAAGAGAGCCATGAGGTCACACACACCATGAAGTCCCTTGGAACGTTTTCGCAGTTCCATATCAAGTTCCATGATTGTCAATTCGCCTTCGAGGTAGTATGAGATTTGGCTTTCTCTAGAAAATGCATGACCTCGGTAAAGGTGAATCCATGCATCGTGACTTGATTCGGTGAGGGATTCGTAGGCCATCCCGTGTCGGGTGGTGTGACGCTTCATCTTCCTCGTGAAATCCTTCCGCCAATCTTCCTCAGTCCAAGCGCCTGAACGGACACAAAGCATGTCTCCAAGCCATGAAGTTCCCCCTTCAAACCACCACAAGAGGTCTGAATGGCCTTCTTTTTGCAGGTCGTAATCGAGGAAGTTTCGTGGACGTAGGCGTTTGACGTTCCATTGATGGAGGTACTCATGGCTGTACAAACTGATGAGATCTCTGTATTCATCTTCATGGCCGGGCATGAGGCATTGCCGGGGCAGCATCGAAGTTTGTGAGTTTAGATGTTCGAGGCCACCCCTTGCTTTTTCGGTAAGTTGGATCACCGTGACATAATTATCCCATTTTGGAATTCCAAAAAGGGCATGATGCTCCTTCACGATGCGATCCATGTCCTCCTTGAATCGTTCAAGCATCTTTTCATCGACTGGATGGCCACCACTGTCCCATAATTTGAGGTGGTGTGTGCGTCCTTCGACAACCCATGTTTGGTTTTCATTTGGGTTGATCTCGATGATTCCATCAAGCAGTTCATCTCGATCAGGTGCGGTATACACATGGGTTTTCCCCTTGTTACCTGTCAAGGTTCCTACACCTGTACTGCTCGACACCAGTTCGTATTGGGTTGCAGGGATCCATGAACTTGGAGCATGAACTTCAATCGTGTGGTTTGTGTTCATTCGATCAGCATCGACTCCACTGGTTGGCAGGAACCAGGTGAACGGTGGCATCATGTGGAGGTGGCTTTCATCCAGGTGATTTGACCGTACAGAGAGATCATTGGCTAGCAATCGGTAATGAACATGAATTTTGCTGACACCTTCCGGAACAACAATTCGCATAGCATCGACGTTCACACGGTTGAATTTGAGCGGCTGGCCTGCTTGATCTTTGGCGCTGAATTCCGTCATGTGCTGAATGGGCTCTCTGAGAAAATACGATCCAGGGACCCATCTTGGGAAGTGAAGCATCATGGTTGATGCAGTAAATGGTCCATCGATTTCTAAGCCGACGTGGAGGCGTCGGCTGGAACCTTCGGTCGCATCAATTTGAAAACGAATACCGGATTGGAGGCTGCTCATGATGCAAGTTTATCGAAGGCGGTTGAAAGGTTATGTGCTGCGTCCAGCAGCAAATCTGGATGATCTTCAGTTGAAAAAATCCTTGCTTCAGTGACCAATTTCTCTTCCGAGCATCGTCCAAGAAGCCGTTCAAGCCAACGGCTTCGCTCGATTGAATCAACGCTTGACTCACGCAAAAGACGCCATCGGAGTTGATCCATCTCTTCGCTGCGCTTGCCTTGGAGCCAACGTCCAAGAACAACATACTGCTCAGCCTTGAGTAGGGTTTTGATCTGGCTGTCGTCAATTGAGTTACAGGCCGCTCTTAGCGCTTTGACGAGGTGCTTCAAGGTCGGACCCTTTGCGTGCTTTGCCATTTCGACCAATGCAGGACCATCAAGCTCGATGGCAGCATCAATCAATGCAGTCCCCTCGATGTTCAATGTAAGCAATCGCAAGATTGACGCCTCATCCAAAGCCTCGCCATTCCTTGTGAGAGCGTGTACAGCAGCCTCGCAGACCGTTGTGTTTTGATCAAGCAGCCCCTCACGCCGATTTGATTCACTCGCCCCAGGGCTTGAGACTGCTAAGCGGCGGAGGTATGGGTCTTCATCAGTGAGAAACTTGCTCACGTGCTCAGAGGCACGTTCACTCGCAAGCAGTGCCGCAGCGCTCTGTCGTCTGCAGGTCAAATCTTCATCTTCGACCAACATGAGTGCGATTCTAGAGACATCCTCTTGGTAGTCGCCTAAGAGATTTGCCGCACATCGCCTTGCCTCTATAGAACGATGCTTCGCCAATGATTCAAGAGCCTCTGGCCCCATGGCCACTGCCCAACGGCGGTGGGCGTCAAGCGCTTTTGACCTGAACCACGGATCTTTGTCGTTCAAGAGAGGCACGAAGCCCTTCAAAGCACGAGGTAGGTCGGTGTCAAACAGAACACGCACTGCTCTGCGCCTTTCTCGGACGTCACGATGGCGTAACTTGGAGATCTCCCCATCTATGCCACCTGCCATGGAAGGACGAAGCATCGCCGCTTCATAGCCCTGTGGATGTTCTTTTTTGGACTTCAGTTAGAAACCAAAATCATCGAATCCGTCTTCTTCGTCCCATTCAGTTGCTCCAGGTTGGGCAAGATTCGGTTGAATCATTGTTTGGAGCATTGGCCACAGTCTGAAGAAAGACGGTGCTGCTTGCCACATTAACTGAATCATGGGGTGCTCTTCTATTGGCATCGAACCATCACCGGGTGGTGGTAGGTCATCAGGTAAACTTCGAAGGTTGACCACCAAGTCTTCCATGGCATGGCGTTCACCGTCTTCGAACAATTCGAGATCTTCGCAGGTTTGAATTGCAAGTTCGATGAGATCAGCGAGTTCATTGGCGTCCATTGGGCCTTGTTGTGCATCCTTTAGATCAACCGGCCCGAACGCAACAGGGCCGAGTTCAGTGGGAAACATCTCATGGCCTTGCCGTTCGACCTTTACCAATTGTTGACTTGTTTTGGGTCCTAAGGGGGCCAGGATAAAACCGCCATCGACAAGTCGTTCTGTCATCCAGGCAGGAAGGCTGCTGAGTTGCCCAGTGACGAGGACCCGATCGAATTCACCTGGGAAGGCGACGGGAGCTATGTCAACTGATTCAAGAACCCGTGCTTCAACCGTCGGCCAATGGGTCAAACGGGAGCGCAAATGATGGATTGCATCTTCTGAAGGGTCCAGCACTCGCACGGAACCATGTTCGCCAACGATTTTGGCGGTCAATGCAGCAATGTAGCCCCCTTTAGCTCCCAAAATGACGACCTCTTCACCGGAGTTTAACTCCATGTGATGCAGCAATGTAGCGACCATGTGAGGAGCTGAAATGGTCTTGATCGCACCTTGGTCAGTTTCCATAAATGGAACTGGGCGATCTGAGTAAAACGCGTCCGTGTCATAGTCGGTGAAATCTTCCACATCCACATCAATCATAGCTTCTCGAATTGGTTTCGAAATGGGAATGCCGCCCTTCTCCAGTCGGCGGAGGAGCGCTGCGATGTCCGACATGTGACCCTGTAGAGCGCCGGCCCATGTAAAGCATCGGCTCAATGTTGATTCAAATTGTTGTTTATGTTGGCCAACTTGTCGTCGATGAAACTAATGTTCCCTTGGTGTTTTGACATGGATTCTTGAATGAGGGCCTCGATGTCAACATCACTGTCCATTCCGTGAAGTTCGAGGCTTGCAACTTCGTCTTCAATTGATGTTCTCATCTGCATCATGAGCGCTCTGAAGCCGTCGGTATGTGCACCATCCAAATCGTCTTCGTCATCGGAGATCATCTGCAACAATTCCCGCAGTGTCTCTGGGGCGATGTAGACTTCTGAAAACGAAGAAAACATATCATCCATAATAGCGGATTCAATTCGTGCCATGTGTTCAGAAATCGTAGCACGAGCCAAACCGAGTTCTTGTGCCAATTCAGCAATACGAATGCGTTTTGGCGTGTCGAAATAGCCTCGATCGTAGGCGAATTTTGCGAGTTTGACTTGCTTTTGAGAAAGTGGGCCATTATCATCGGATACGAACTTCACGGTTCTCGCACTGGTTCGGTCTGGCTTTGCAAACATCCTCAAGAAGCCGCTGAAAAGGCGGAGCTTGAGGGGCGGTCCCTGGATGGTGTAGGTAATGCCTTCACCGTCGAGGAAGCAAGCACCGGGAACTGCTGAGGTGCCGTTTGATCGAGCACTGAGGTTCGCAGCTGGATGGTTTAGTCGAGCGAGAAGGATGGTGCTATCGGAATCCGTTTCAGGCTCCATCAACACTTCTAACAATTCAAGAATTTCCAAATCATCAATGTCCTTCGGGCCTTTTCCAGGTTGAAAATGAACCTTGAAAATACAACGGATATCCTTTGGTATTCGTCGGGCATAGGAGATGAAATGTATGCTTTGAAAAACATCGGTCAGCGGACCGTTGACGAGGTTGCCGGCGTGAGCCCTTTTCCAGAAAAAGGTGACCTCCCGCATGATGTAGACATCGACTCTCTGGACTTAAGTACTCCGATGTTGCGTCTCAGTGACGCATTTCAAGCCATGCTAAGAATGAGAAAACAGGTAACAAAATCAGAAGTGCGCGGTTAATTTTTTGTTGCTGATTGATGTATTTCACTGTCGGTACAGGAGAGATTTCAATTGATTTCGCAGTTCGCCTTCGTCGAGTGATGTTGACCCTTTCTTCCACGAGATTCAAAACCAGTTTCCTTAACTCAGGTTGACGGGAATTTGGTACTCCTCGTCCAACAATGAACTTCAAGGAACATAAATCGGCAAGCGGAAGGGCCGCATCCACCACGCCGGATAAATTTGACAAATCATGCATATCGATGCGAATCGACATGCCATCGCTCTTCACATGGCTCAACACTCGCCACTTGCCCTGGCCTTCGTTGTAGGGTTCAAGCAATTCACGTGCATGAGCAAGTGGCTTCCTTCCGAGGTCCACAGGTTTACGCCTTCTGGCCAAAAAAGGCCCGAGAAGAAGGGCGCCAAATAGGGGTGGAGTGCACATTAAGCCCGCCAGGCGTTGAAGTTGTGTTGGGTCTGTCAACACTGATATGACCGCTAAACTGAATCCAAGATACAAACCCAGAAAGGCCCCTGCTTGAAGACCGGTAGACAACCCAACAGGCTCACCCTCCTCAAGGTTCATGCTCCGCAAGTCGGGGTGGGACTCATCAAGGCTCGCATCAACGGGTGCGAAACTCTATTGATTCAGCACCGTTGCCCAACACATGGAGAAAAACGGTCTTGAAGACCGTCTAAGGGAGCGAAAAATCGGGCTATGGATCGCTTCAATCAGTGGATTTTTTTTCTTCTCGTTTTTCCTCGTCCCCTTTATGCTTCCCGAAGGCACCGTGGTGGAACTGAATGGTCGAGCGAACGCATTCGATTTCGCAACAGCTGATGGTTCGATGTCATACGGGAACTCACAAAGCGGTAGCCTGCATCAACACGCTGACGGAACGCTGCACCAACACGAAACATTTGCATGGACCGAGCTGGATCCTTATTCTGGTTTCATCTATGCGTTTGGCGATTTGAATTGCCATCAAAACCATGAGCGTTCTTGGGTGATTGGAGGCAATCAAATGCCGGTTTGCACCCGGGATGTTGGAATTTTCTTTGGATTCATGGTTGGTGGGCTCGCCTTTTCTCGGAGGGCGCACAATCGATGGACCGTTCGAGACACATGCCTTTCCATGCTGCCAGATCCATGGCTTGTTGATGTGTATGTGAAAAATTGGCGCACCATCGCTTGGCTGGCTTGTGGCGTTCTCCTTTGCGTGCCTCTCATCATTGATGGTTTCACTCAACTGCTCACCTCGTATGAGTCGAACAACTTCACCCGTCCACTCACAGGAGCGCCGTTTGGTTTTGGCATTGCAATCTTGATTGGTTCAACATTCGCAGCTCGAGCAGAAAAATTCGCTTCAGCCGCTTCAGTGATGCTGCCCGGAAATGCCAAATTCCAACTGCAAAGCGAAGTCGATGGTGAAGAGTGATCATGGTGGTGGCAATTGCCACCATGCCAGCAACTGCTCGGCTGTTTTTGGAACTGGGCAATCTTCATGCCCACTGCTCAACATCTCCAATCGTTTCATGATGTCTTCCAAACCCTTACGGACGGCGGGTGGTGGTGTTTTACCATCCGCTGGTGCTGCAATGGCGGGTAATGCATCGGACCAATTGCCCTTTGGATTTGCTCTTCGCCACGAGGCTAACTGAGGTCGAAGCGGCCACATGGCGAGCGCTAATCGTCCGTAACCTAAGCGTTCATCTCGCAGTTTGAACACTTGGGCTTCTGCGAATGGAACATGCGATTGTTGTTTGTGAATCCACCGTTCCTCTTCCAACCATTTCACTAACCGTTGAGTGTGGCGTTGTGTGACCATTCTGTGCGGTCCAAACGCACGATGCAACCTTGGGATCTCACTTGACCCAACAATAAGAGAGAGCGTGCCGAGAACCGACCAACACGATTGGGCATGAGGGGTCGCAGGAACATCGTAGGCTTTTGCGCTCTCGAGCGGCCATTGATCTTCCGCCTCTTGCATCCACTGGGCAGGGGAGCGGCCTGAAAGCCATCCAATGTGGATTGCAGTTCGCTCTTGAGGGGCTCCAGGGAGGCGTCTTTGCTTTTGCACATCCTTGACAAGGGTGCTCAATAGGTAACGATCAACTTCATCTGCATCAACGTTGAGTGGTGTTGGTTTTCGGTTGAAGAAGGCCCTAAGCACTTCTCTCAATTTTTTCCGAAGATCGTCAAGCCCCCCTTCGTTGAGGATTGGGCCAACGACACAACACCGATCAAACGGAGGTGGGACCTCGATGCTGCCAGAGAGTAAATCATTGAACCCCTGTCGGATCGTTCGTTGAATCTCTGGTGTTTCGAAGTATTCCTGCTTCTGGCTGGTCATCCGCAATGTGCCTGTTTGAATCCGCTTGATGGCCTTATCTGGGTCACAATCAATCCAAAGCACCAGGTCTGGAATCATAGCAGCAGCATTCATTTTTGCAACTTGTGTGACGCCTAAATTACCAACCACGCCCTGATAAATTAACGACGAATGTATGTTCCGGTCTGATATGACAATGTGCCCTTTTTCCAGCAATGGTCGAATCCAAGTGTGGGAGTGGTCAAGACGATCAGCAGCAAAAAGGCCAGCCTCTTCAAGCGGGGTTTTGTCGCCGAGTTTTACGGAAGTAAGGGCTAACTTGCCAAGTTCACTGTGGCGCCTTGGTTCGTGTGTTGCATGGATTTGTGGAAAGGGAAATTCAGCTGCTAATTCAAGAAGAATTCGTGCCGCTTCACCTTTGCCTGAACCATCGCCGCCCTCGACGCTGATGAGGTACAATCACTCACCGCCCACATCTTCAAATTGGTCTTTTGAAATCATCAGCATGATCATACCAGCAAGGATCATTGTTGGTCCAAAGATGATCAGACCACGGCTGAACAGGGCCACACCGGCAAGGTACTGCGTGCGGCGATAGCGTTTCGCTCGTCGTGCTGAAACTGCAGCCTGGACGCCCACTAAGCCGGTGAGGACAGTGAGGACACCAACTGCCGTTGAGAGGGCGACCGCATCCTCGGAATTCCAGCCATCACTTGACCGAATCTCATTTTCAACCACCGTTTCATTTCCTAGATGCATGGTCACTGGTCGGATTTGGGCTCCGTCAGGGATGAATATACGTTCAACGGTTTTGTGCCCATCCAAGGTAAAGGTCAGTTGTAATTCGGTAATATCGATCGTTTTGAACCAGAAATAGCCATTCTCATCCGTCGTCGTAACGCCGATGATGTCCTGGCCTTCAAAACTCATCAGTTCCACTTCAACCCCGGATATTGCAGCCCCATCCGTTTCAAGGGCAATTCCTGAAACATCGACCGTCTCATCCTCTCCCAAGAGGCTGAAACTGTTCATCAACTCTGCCGGATTTCCTTGTAAAATCAAACCGCCGGAGGCCATGCCAAGGATGCTTCCTACGAGGATTAGGGATGCTGCAAGAGTCCTCAATTGAGATGCGTTTGCTTTGTTCAACGAAGCCATGTGTTCGTTGAACTCTTGATTTGCTTCTTCGATTGCAGCGTTTAAGTCAGATTCATCGACGACAAGTTCTGATGCGGCCGCCAATTCCCGCTCTTCTTTGGCTTCTCGCGAGGCCTGAATCTGGGCCTGCACTCGTTCTTTGAGGGCTTGACGCCGTGCCTCGATTTCTGAATCATCGGCCATCATTTCACCCCCGCTCAGTGGAAGTGGGTATGTGCGCGGATAATACGCCTTTCCCTTCCTGTCCGCGCCTTATCGAGGTGGTTGGAGATTTACAGACCGGCCAAGAACAACCAACAAGGTGATGGTTGCTAATAATCCAATCAATGCAGCAATGCCGAGTCCAAAATACACCTCGACATCCGCCGCAGGCTTGTCCTCAATCTGAGGTAGGTTGTCTTCTTTCCCCTCGTCCTGAGCCACTTCCTGCAAAGGCAGGTCAAAGATCCATGCGTCTGAGCGCAAGCCCAATTCAACCAATAGACCGACATCCGCTAATGATTGAGCGCTTACTTTGTCAGGTGTATCTTCATGGGTGTGCCAATACCCTTCGAAGGGGTCAGCATCCGGTCCGAACCGTATGTCGATGAGGTCGATTGCCCGAATGCCCCGATTGAGCGCGGGCACATGGTCGTCCCAGACGCCGGTGCTGATGCTCAAATTCACGATGTCACGGCCATAATCGCCATTGCAATCTTGCTGGTTTTCCATTAATCCCAGTGCAGATGCGAGGGGGGATATGGTTGACCAAAGTGTGAGGTCCCCAGGATAGACATGCGTCAGTTGCAGGTAGGCATCACCGACCATGTCGACAACGATGTAGGCTGTTGTGCGATTGAGGTCGTGTTCAGTTTGTCTATCCACCCAAGCTTCTGCTCCATACAGTCGTTGGTTTTCACTTGAATGCGATTGGTCTTCAGCATCAGTAAACAATAGTTCCACTTGATAACTTAGGTTCATCATTGGGATTAAGCGTCCAAGTTCAAGCAAGACTGCAACCCCACTTGCGCCGTCATTTGCCCCAGGGATTGGCTCGCCTGTGCGGTTGGGATCAGGATCTCGCTCGGCGATATCTCTGGAATCATAATGAGCCACTAAGACCACTCTCGGCGTCAGCGGGTTGACGATCACAGAGGAATGCGTTGCAACGACATTTGTGAATGTAAAGTTGTCTTCGGTGTACGTATGGTTCACAACGTCCCACATAGGAAGTTGTTCGTGAATCATCGTACGCAAGGCGGCAGATCCATTTGAGCCAGTGGTGCGGGGTCCAAGTTCGACCTGTTCTGTGATCGATTGATTGGCTGAGGTTCCGTTGAATTCCAGTTGGCCAACCTTTGCGCAAGCGTCGACCGAGGCATAAGGTGCATCGACGGTTTGGGCTCCTGCGTGGGGCGGGGCAAGGAGAAGCAGCATAAAAGCCGCTAAAACAGCCCACAGAGGGTGTTTTCCGGCAGGAAGAATCGCCTTGTGGTGCGTGAGCATATGTGAAGCCTCATAGACCCAGTCTTAAATACCTCATTTCAAGTCGTGCAGTTGTTAAGCAGTAATGCGAATACCTGAGGTGTCATTTATGTCGGAACCGCGCTCCAACTCAGCCTTCTTCCTTGTGGCCATTCTATTTGCCGCAGCCTTTGCTCCAGTCCTCGCTCCGGCTGCCGCTTCGTCAAACGATGAAGCAGAGCCTGAGCCCTACAATGCTGGAGGTGTCGTGATTGGTGATATTGCAGACTTTGACCCCAGCCAAGGGCGTGAATACATCATGATTGAAGAAGAGGTGCCAGTTGTCTCAGCCTTCTCCTTCCTCAAAAACGCCTGGATCGATGAAGGTCGCCCCGGTGTTGAATCGATGATTGTCGAGCCTCAAACTTCAGCCAGAGCTGCGGGCCGTGCTTGTAACCCACATGTCGTGAACGACCAATTGTCCGTTCCGACCTCAGGCGGTTCAATCAACGTCTATGTGGCAAAGACAACCAATACGGTGGCTTTCTTGGTGCAAAGCGGCCGCACCCTTTCCTCGACGGTTTTGAACAATCTTGCGTCCTCTTGGGACAGCACCATTTATCCAACGATGACCACCTATTACGGCAAGGATTACTCCGATGGCCGAGGTCTCGCCCCGCCAGATGTTGACAACAACTGTCAAGTTCAAATTGTCATTTATGACATCGATGGGGCCTACAACATTGGTGGTTATTTTGCACCCTCTCTCGCCAACGCTCGGGAAGCCGTGTATGTCGATTACGCTGACATCACCCTTTCTTGGGGCAAGTCAATTCTCGCCCACGAAATGGAGCATTTGCTCCACAACGCCCAAGATCCGTACGAGAATTTGTGGATTGATGAAGGCAATGCAGATGTCGCAATCTACCTCTGCTTCGGAGCTGACTCAACCCTCGTATCTCACCTCAATCAATGGACAGCCTCCTCGGAACTCTCGGTTCGATGGTGGAATCAAAGGTTCGCTGATTATGGAGCGGGCTTCATGTTCACCATGTACCTCGCAGATCATCTTGGTGGGGGGCCAGCAGTTCGGCAACTTGTACAAGACTCAGCAACAGGTGGGCTCGGTGTTGAAAACCTCGCCTTATCGCCAGTCAGCGGCCAAAGCGGTATGCTCGGGCGAACCATGGGTGAGATTTTTGCCAATTTCTCAATTGCCGCAGTACTCGATTCAGATCAGGGCATCTATGGCTTTTCCAATCTGGATTTAACCCCAACGTGTTCCGGCGGTTCTTTTTGTAGGGTGCAACCCGCAGACACCAACAGCGATTGGAGCGGCCCTTGGTCATCGACAGGTCATTCTGTAGAAGGGTGGGGTATTCGCGCTTTCAAGTTCACACCAGGCGGAGCCGCACCGGCTCCACTTACCATGCGGTTGACTGCCGATGTCAGCCAATTCGATGGCGTCGTTGTCAGCAAATCAACAGCCGATGGTTTGTGGACTGCCAGTGATTTGAACTTCCAAAACAACGTGGCCACTGCCCTCATACCAGGGTTTGGCAATCTTACCGACGAAGTCTGGGCGATCACTTGGTATGCGAGCACGGTCGCTGACTGTGATTACACATCTTGTGGTTCTTCATATCCTCAAGGCACAGTCGACATTGAGGCCGCTCGAATCACTGCACCGGCTAGCCTCACCCTCAACACGACCGATGCTACAATCGATCGCGATGGCGATGGTTCTCCAGACACCGCACAAGTGAACTACGAGGTCTTTTCAAACGCCTTCTTCGAAGACTTAGACGTCACCATGAAGGTGCTGGATGCGTCAGGAATGGAAGTCGATAGGCTGACAAAACGAATTGCTGCAGGTGGCGGTGTCGCCACCGAGGAATCATTTTGGTTTACTGCCCCGCTCAATGGCCAATACACATTCCAACTTGATATGGTGGACATGATTGGCACCGCTGTTGACAGCATCACAACCTCGCCCCATGCGCTGAACAACATGCGTCCGACAGCGAATGGGACCCTCGATCCGAATGCTTCTCAAACATGGGAAAACGTCCAATTTACTGGTGATGGCTTCGATGCTTGGGGGTTGTCGTTGGACAACAACACCCTACCTTACCTCGACGCACCAGTGGCGTACGCATGGGATTTCGGGGACAACTCAACATCTGGCCTAAAATCTCCATTAAGGGCGTATGAATCAACAGGAGTTTACAACGTAACCCTCAGGGTCATGGACCAAGGCAACACATGGTCAGACACTTCAATCATGCAGATCAATGTCAGCGACACTTCGCCGCCAATTCCAATCATCACAGTGAACAATGTTGTCATCGAGAATGAAATCAACATTTTGACCAACCAACTGATCCTCTTCTCTGCTGCTCGTACCGTGGACAATGTGCCATCAAATCAACTCGAATTTTCTTGGGATTGGGGCGATGGTTCGTCTGATGTTGCTGTTGGTGGTTATGAATACGCCCACGAATGGGGTGACATCTCAGGCGCACTGGTAAGTTACAACCTTACCTTGACTGTCTTCGATGGAGTGAACACTGGCATCAAAGAAATCATTGTCAACGTCAACAATCGCATACCGATTCAGATCTTTTCAGATAATCTGTCGACCTACACATACACCGCTCTGGTCATGCCTGATGTGTTCACCGATGACGACGGAAGCATCATCGCTTATGCTTGGTCGTTCCCAAGCGGAGTGAACCTCGATGGTGGCTTGAGCGACCGAACTGATGACTTTACTCAAACCACTTCAAACAGTGCCAATCCAATGCCTGCATGGGATTCTCCGGGGTTGAAAACGGTACAATTGACCGTGACTGATGATGACGGGAGTTCGGTCAACACCACGCTCAGCGTGATGGTTCACAACCAACTTCCGGTGAGTGATTTCATTGTACGAACAACGGCCACAAGTGGTTCTTCGACCATCGACTTCAGGGTTGAGGACGGTCAAGTCGACACACCCTACACCTTTGATGGCCGTGATTCGTTCGATCCCGATGGCACCGTTGGTGATTCATCAGACTTGACCTTCAATTGGTCGTTTTCGGACGGTACCTTTGGCGACAGGCCACAGGTCACCCACTCGTTCACCGAACCAGGAACGCACAGCGTGACTCTGATTGTGTTCGACGAAGCTGGCGAATCCAGCGCACCAAGAACCATGACCATCGAAATGGCGAATCCATTGCCGATCATTTCAGTTCGGATTTTAGACGCTTGGTTGAATGGAGAGATCATTACTGATTCCACGACCTTTGATCTAAATTCGATGCCTGATATGTGGTCCAGAACCTTCAATGAGGCAGGTCAGACATACGCTGCACCGAACACACTGCTGTACTTCGATTCAGATGGAACCCGAGATGGAGACCGAATGTTCGAAGGCAAGTACATTCCGCTCGAAGCAGAATCGCCTGATTGGAACGGACTTGTGCAATATTCTTGGGATTTCGGTGATGGCACACCAATTGACAACAACCCTTCACCATGGCATGCTTACACACTGCCGGGTGAATACACGGTCTCGTTGACCGTGCGGGATGCTTTTGGAACTGGCGATGTTAGCCGTGCTACGTTCACAGTGATTGTCGACCACCCGCCGGTGATTCACAACCTATTGATTCCAGATGAACTCTTTTCCGGAGATTCGAACTCTTTTGGAGCTAACATTTCAGACCTTGAAGTGGACCTCGGTGTTGCTTTGTATCGTGACACCAATGTGAATGACGGGTCAATCTCAGATCGCGATGAATCTCTCAACCCTGACCTCGTAGTTCGTTGGGATCTTGATGTTGAGGTTGATGAAAATGCAAACGGCAATCCCGCCGATGATTGGGTCGATCCGTTGTCGGGCTCAACCACTCGAGTTTCAGCCAACTATGAGCAACCTGGAGTGTACACCTTGCTGGTCGAAGTCTGCGATGGTTTGGGCATGTGCGCAGTCACCGTACAAGATGTCGAAGTCAGTCCACCACCAACCGAGCCCCCATCCCTTTCAGATTTCAGCGTCGAAGATTGGAAAAGCTGGTTGACCGAGGCTGGATCGGATCTAGCAACCTTTGTTGCATTGATTTCTGTTGCTCTTATTCTGGGTTGGCTGGTGATGCGTGAACCGTCGGACCTTGAAGACGAAGCAAAGCAAGCTGCAGAGTCCTATTCCGATGTGGAAATGGTCGAGAGTCAAGGCGGCTTATTGGGCATGGATCATCACACGCCACCACCCGCTCCTGGAATTTTATCAAAAGATGAACGTCGTAGCGATGACAGCGGTTATGTTCGCCCTCTGCGAAGGCGAGGCTGACCGCTAGTACCTTCAACCTCCAACTCCAGGAAAGAGCAGGTGAGAACATGCGTATGCGTTTATTCGGTGCATCCTCGCTCACCATCTTGCTGATGGTGCCGCTTCTTGCAGCGTTCATCGGAGGTCCATTGGTGCAACCTGTTCAAGCAGCGGATGCATGTCAGGGGGACACTGAGGCCATTGAGTGGAATCAAACCATGCAACGCATGGCTGAAGTGCCTCATTGGTCTGGATCCTACTATCCTTACTACGATGATGACATGTATTACGAAGAGGATGATTTTGGCTCGAATGAAGTCCAAAATACCGATCCTGCTGGGCCAGAAGAACCGTGGATGTACCAACAAAATGATTGGAATTTACCCCCACTTGACCCGTTGGAAACCAGCCATTACACCACCATGCTGATCGGCAATGACAGCGTTGGTGCGTTGAGGGTGAACCTTTCTGCGAGTCACAGGACGACCGTTTGCATCACGCTCCAAGATCTCAATTCAAACCCAGTTGAAGGGGATGTCTACCTGTTGACCACTTCAGAGTATGAATCGTATGTCACCTCGTATGAATGCGCCCATTTTCAATCGTGGTATTGTTGGGGTGAAGGGAACGTAGAGGAAGCCCTAAGCGACATCCCGCCAGAGTGGAGGAGTTGGAATCCTTTGGGCTGGAAATCATACCGTGATGCCCACGAATATGAGAATGTGAATTCAGTGAATTTTGCCTTGAATTTGGATGGCCCCGAAGTGTACACCTCGCTTTGGGGCGAATCAAATTGGCAGGATTTCTACATCATCGTCGATGCATGGGACAACATCCACGATAACGATGCGGATGCTCCTGGTGTTACCGTTGCGGCAGATGTGACCATTGTGACGACAAGCCGTTCACTTGTTCTTCCTCCTTGGACAGTTGCCCTTGCCTTCATGGGTCTAATTCTTGGGGCACTGGTTGCTCCTTTTATTGCCAATGCGAAGTACATGAAGGCAGGAATGACGCCTAAGCATGCCAACGAAGTCCTTGTTCCATCGCTTGAGAATGCACCAGAATTACCTCCACTTCAGCCTGCAATGCCTCCTCCTCCTCCTTCAGCCCATCCTTTGCCGCCCACGGCAGCAATTGCTCAAGCGTCATCAATAGCAGCACCTGAGTTGGAAATCGAATCAATTGAACCGAAGAAGACCTACGATGCCGATCCGTTCGATGTATGACGGGACTCAGTACTCGAGAAGATTCCAGGCTTCTTTGAGGTCACGCACGTTTACGAGTCCTTTGTCGGAGAGTCGGAATTCATTGCGCATGGTGGCATAGACCATTGTTTGGTTGAGCACTGGTGCGTGCAGTCGCGCCCAGTCGCCGCCGTTGCCGAGTGCCATAGCAGCGAAATCTATTTTTTCTGTGCTCATGGCGTGCGTGGCTTCAACGATTTGCAAAGCATCTTGATGGTCATTGACCGTTCCGCAGAATTTTATCAAATCGCCCTTGTCGGCGTTGTCTTTGATCAACCTTTGAATTTCTTCGGCACTCGGGGTGCTGTCAGTGTCGTGGATCGATGCAACAACCTTGCAGGAGGACGCCTTTGCAGCCTTCATGAGTTTTGTTCGGATGGAGTCCTCGATGGACACTTCAAGGTCAACCCAAGTTGCTCCTGATGCAATACCTGCCTCGAGAGCCTCGATCCGTTGTGCTTCATCACCAGAGAAGTGGCCGCCCTCTTTGACAGGACGTGCAGCAAAGATGACTGGCAATGCAATCCCTTCTTTGAGCGCAGCAATGGATTCTTCGATGTTGATGTCTGCAAAGTCGCGAACCGGCCACTCGCTGGCAGGAGGCATGGTTTTTGTGACCTCGCCTTCTTCGTTTTCTGTGACGGTTGGTTGAGGTTTGCTCAGGTAAAGTCGGTCGAAACGGACTTCGATGATGTCAGCGCCTGCGATACCTGCACGAGCTGCTTCATCAAGCATTTCTTTCACAGTTGTTCCTTCAAGGGACACACAAACCAAGGGGTCAGCCATGTCTTCCCGACTTAGGCCCGCTTCTTAACGCTCTCGCATGGAATGGCTCTTTGAGGGAGACAAAATCCGCTTTATTTTGTAGTGTTTTCTGCATCAACTTCCTTCCTTCAATTCCTAGGTTTTGTGAGGTGTTTTCCAAGGGGTAAATTCGGCTGAATGATGTGATTATTGCACTACCTTTATACCCCCTCGTCATAGGGTAATATTGTAAGGGGAAGTGAGGGGTAAAAAATCGACGACTGCGCCGCAAAAATCGCTATGAAATACACGGTGAAAATGGCACAAAACCGACCCCAAAAAACCAACCCAAACACGCCCCTTGGAGGAATAGAATATGAGCGATGATTATGGTGCTTCAAGCATTCAAGTATTGGAAGGTTTAGAAGCGGTCCGTAAAAGGCCTGGAATGTACTTGGGCGACCCCCACGATGGAACAGCCCTTCACCACTGCATTTGGGAAGTTGTCGACAACTCAGTCGATGAGCACTTGGCAGGTCACACGGCACAAATCGACATCATCTTGAACCCAGATCACTCAGTCAGTGTTCGTGATTACGGACGGGGTATTCCGGTTGGGATTCACGAGGAGTACGGCATTTCTGCCGCAGAAGTGATCATGACAAAGTTGCACGCAGGTGGTAAATTCGACAACAGTTCATACAAGGTCTCCGGTGGACTGCACGGTGTCGGTGTTTCTGCAGTGAACGCGGTATCGGAATGGATGGACGTGACCATTCATCGCGATGGAATCATCTATTTCCAAAGGTATGAGGCGGGCGTCCCCGTGAACCCGTTGGCTGAAATCGGCACATGCGATGACACAGGGACAACCATTTCTTTCAAGCCAGATCTGACCATTTTCACCGAAGTCACTGAATTTGAATTTGAACAAATCAACACTCGAGTCAGGGAAACTGCGTTCCTCAATGCAGGTCTAAAAATTGTGATTTCTGACGAACGAAGTGATGAATCTCACCAAGTTGATCACCATTATGAAGGCGGGTTAAGCGAATTCGTTGGTCAACTGAATGAACGTAGAGAGATTATGCATGAGAATGTTATCACCATCACGGGTTCAACCGATATCGAAAAAGGGCCAGTGGAAGTCGAATTGGCACTCCAATGGTCCGATGCATTTAGCGAATCGATCATGTGCTACACCAACATCATCCGAAACAAGGACGGCGGAACTCACATGTCAGGCTTGAGGACCGCACTCACCAGCTGCGTGAACGGTTATGCTAAGAAACGAAATCTGCTGAAGGGTGAGGGCTTGAGTGGGGAAGATGTGCGTGAAGGTCTTGCTGCAGTTGTGAGCGTCAAGCACCCAGATCCATCGTTTTCCTCTCAAACGAAAGACAAATTGGTCAGCAGTGAAGTAACTGGGATCGTCCAAAAAATCGTTTATGAAAAGTTAGGTGAATTTTTCGAGGAAAATCCCAATGTGGCCAAGCAAATTGTCGACAAGGCACTCCTCGCTTCCAAAGCACGTGAAGCAGCTCGTAAAGCAAGGGATTTGACCCGCCGGAAGGGCGTTCTCGAGGGCGGTGGTTTGCCGGGTAAACTTGCAGATTGCCAGTCAAGAGACCCCAGTGAATGTGAAGTCTACCTCGTGGAAGGTGATTCCGCGGGGGGTTCGGCAAAGACGGGCAGAGATCGTCGGATTCAGGCGATTTTACCTCTGCGTGGTAAGATCTTGAACGTCGAGCGGCAAAAGCACAACATCGCTAAGGTCTTCCAGAACAACGAAATTCAAACCATGATCCGTGCCTTTGGTGCTGGCGTTGGCAACAATCCAGATGATGAAGGCTCCTTTGACCCAGCCAAGTTGCGCTATTCGAAAATCATCCTGATGACTGACGCCGACGTAGACGGGGCTCACATTCGCACGCTCATGCTCACCTTCCTCTGGCGGTTTATGCGCCGAGCTATCACTGAAGGCCATGTCTACATCGCCCAGCCCCCGCTCTATCAATTGAGCAAAGGGCGAGTTAACAAATACGCTTTCACCGACGAGGAACGGGATGCCATCATGGATGAATTACGCGGTGACAACCCGAACGCAAAGATCGGCGTTCAACGCTACAAGGGTCTGGGTGAAATGAATCCAGAACAACTTTGGGCGACAACCATGGACCCGGAGACTCGAACCATGCTCAAGGTCACGGTCAAAGAAGCTGAAGCAACCGATCGCATGTTTGAGATCCTCATGGGGGAAGATGTTCCAGACCGCAGGGCGTTTATTGAACGCCATGCAAAGGAGGTGACCAACCTTGACATCTGATGAAACAGAACAGAACCAAGACGACGAAACTGTAGCTCCTGCTGGCAATTTGCTCAACCATTCATTGAACGACGAAATGAAAACATCGTACATTAATTACGCAATGTCGGTGATCATTGGGCGCGCCCTCCCTGACGCCAGGGATGGTCTGAAACCGGTCCATCGTCGTGTGCTTTACGGAATGCACGAAGGAGGCCACACGGCAGACCGCAAGTACAGCAAATCGGCACGTTCGGTCGGTGAAGTGATGGGTAAGTACCACCCGCACGGTGACCAATCTATCTACGATACAATGGTTCGATTGGCCCAAGAATTTTCGCTGCGCTACCCACTTGTCGACG
>QQSI01000053.1 GCA_003602645.1 Candidatus Poseidoniales archaeon
GAGTTGGTGAGACCGTCACCGTCCCAATCGGCGCCACCATCAGATGGGTCGAGTGGGTCAGATCCGTCACCGCTCACTGCAGAGACTGCAGAGAGAGCAAGGAACATTGCAATTAGCACGCTCATTATTTTCTTATTCATGTTTTTCACTTCCTTTTTTTGTTTTGGTTGTTTTTACACAGAGAACCCGCTGTTCTCTCTCTCCAGATTGCCGGCCCAGCTGGTGGGAAGGTCATTCTGGGATTGCGGCGATGCTGCGCACTGAATCGTGTTGTATTTCAAGCATTTAACAAGGGTAAAATTGGACACTTTGGCTGCGCCATTGTGTGCAACGAACTGGCTCGCAGTTCTTTGGTTTGTGCCCTTGTTGTATGTCTTGTATTGATCCTCCGAATGCATCGTTTTTTCACGGGTCGGTCATAGGGAACCCAGCGTTCCCTCTAACAATTCGAACAATCCGACCCTATATGAAAGGCGCGACGCGATGGGCGATGGCTTATCGAGCATGAATCATCGCCGCAGGCAACAAAATTGATGCCTTTTGTGAGAGGACGAATCGGGCAACGAGATCTGCGAGCCCTTCGTCTGCAAACGAGTGCAGCCGCTCGTCACCGTTTCCTTTAGCGGGGGAAAACAGTTGAATCGGCTTGGCATATCGGCTCAATGCGATTTTCGCAGCTCGAATGGCGTTGGAGCTTGGTAGGCCGCCGATTCCGTCGAGTCCATTGCCCATGAAGTGAGCCAATTTCCCTTGCCTCACGCCAGACGTCCCTTCCATTGCAAGCATGCCCAAGATAATGAATTGGTCACGGGTCGGGGCATCCCAACGTTGGTGGTCGCCTGAGAATTTTTGTGTGAGCTTCTCGAAAAAGCGAGTTTGATTTTCTGGGAGTCGGTCAATCCGTGGCGCATCCACTTGGATTCGCTTTCGGAGTTGGGTTTCTTTTGGTAAAATATCTCCAAAGTCTTCCCACTTATATGCAATCTCGAACCAGTTCGAAAGTTTTTCAGAAAAATATGGATCGGGCCCATTTAGATTCCAAATGCTTCTTTTAATCAATTCTGGCGCGAGTGAAGAAAACCCCTCTGGGTCCTTTTCCGCAAGGGTTTTCAACGCCTTGAGGTACTTTTCATTCTTCGACCGTTGGTGGTCGGCGTCTGCTGACATCTGTTCTTTGGTACGCGGGGTACCATAATATGGTTTGTTCTTGTTGATCTGTCTTAATCTCATCATATCCCCTCCAAACGACGCATGTCGTTGAAAGATCACATACGGTGTTTTTTGGTTCTTATTTTCATGTTTCACAAAATCGCATAAGCAATGTATGGCTTTCTTATGGCGAAAAAGCCATTACACTATTTGAATAAATAGAGACGTTAGAGTCTTTTCATCATCGAACGGTGAGGGCCGATGTTGGGTATCTCGTAAGGTTCGTCAATCAATTGCCAACCTTGTGAGAGGTAGAACGGTATTGCTTTTTCTCGCGCTTGTAAGAGTGCCACCCTTGCTGCGAAATGTGTGACTGCAGCTTTTTCAAGCATCGAAAGAACTTCGCTGGCGTATCCGCGACGTTGCGCTTCTTCTCTGGTTCCCATTTGCCTGATTTGGATGGCTGGGCGGTTTTCAGGGTCGGAAAGGGGGCCAAATGGGGGGCATTTGCTTGCATTCGGCCCCGCATGGTCTGGTGCAGAACCATCGCTGTCATTGGCGATCAGGTGAGCCCTACCGACAGCAACGATGTGTTCGCCGGAGGGGACCCAGGCGTGAATCGCTTGATCGTCGTCGGCCAGGCGCTCTGCTCCGCGTTCGAATCCAAGCGGGGCTCTAAGCACCGCGAAGCGACAATCAAAATATGATTCAGAAGGCATGTTTGGTGGAAGCAAGACTGCTGGATGCACAATTTTCACTCTATCGCCTCGCATGAAGCAGTCAGGCGCCAAACATTAACCCTGTGATGGTTGGTAGAGACCGGCGTGCTGGAGACCTCAAAAGCCGCCTCCGAAGGACAGAATGAGAAGGGCGATGAATCCAAAGAAAAAGAGGATGGAGAGAAGCGATGAAGAAAGCAAGCCCCAGCCAAGCGCGCTTTTTCCTTTGACAAACGAGAAAATAATGGCACCGATATACAAGAGGGGCATCATACAAAATATACCTTCGAAAATGTCACCTTGACTTGACCTAGACTGGTCCAATTCATAATCATAGGTTTGAATGTTCACCGAGTAAGACGTCAACCCCTCACCGTTCGGAATAAACCACAGTGTTTCATTTGAGGCGGTCAATTCGCCAATCTTGACATGCTCTCGGTCACCAAAGAAGTCCACGCTCATTCTGTAGCCCGTTTCGGATTGGGTAGCATTGCACTGGTAGTAAATGTACACGCTTTCACACGAGGAGGCCATGAGGATTTCATTGGATGAAAAAAAGACAGCGTCAACATAAATGTAAAGCGTTTCACCTGTTGGAGGAAATGTGCCGTTCAGGAAAGAGATGGTTGATGTGTTGTCCGTTTCATGATCTGCTGCGTATATCCGTTCGTAGAGGGTGCCGGTATCGGTGAGAAGACGTCCTGATATCTCGTCTGGAATATCTGTAGTCCCGTTGTACGAGACGGAAAAAGTTCCGTTTTCTTCATCGATGACAAGAGCCAATGGATGGATCTGCGTGATTGATTCGAGGTATTGGCGTACCTCGATGGTGTTGCCCCATTTTACCTCGCAAAACACCTCTTCTTCGGGGGACCATTCGTCCGGATAAATGGAGCAATAGTCCACCTCATGGCTAGGTCTCACTGAAATTTGCGCAGCATAATGGCCGTTCTCATCTGGACTTACAAATGTCTCTTCATAACCATATATATCATCATAATTACTTGAGGAAGCAATTTCTGCTATCAACCCAAGGAGGACGACAACAGCAATGGGGGCGAAAAGGCCGATGAAGAATTGGCCCCAGCGAAACGAGGGGGGAGTGGGGTTGGCTTCGCCCCATTGCGGTTTATTCTCGACATAAATCTGAGAATTAGCTCCTTCTTGATGAGGTTGAGGCATTGACTGAAAGACCGGTTTTGGGGCCTCTCCAAACGTCTGTCCTAGAAACACAGGCGCTGGAGCTTTGGGGGCAGACTCGTTTTTTTTCCCATCCTCCATGATTGATTCCAATGGATGCCGTGTGATTAAACATCCTGCGGTGAGTGGTGATTTGCACAGATACTGGCCCCCTCTAGACACGAAAGGGGAATCGGTTGCGTTGAAATACAAGCCCTCAATCCGTCAATCACTGCACGGGTGTCGGAGCGGCTACGTCGGGGATTGCAAATCCTCTTACCTGGGTTCAAATCCCAGCCTGTGCTCTTTCCAATCAAACGCTTCTGTTGTGTTTGCATCGCGCGCAGTCTTGATATTCAATGGCGACTTCGTTAAGGCGTTGGATGCACATCCAATGGGTGGGAGCCGTTATGCCTGAAATCAACCGTTCATTGTCAAATGTAGGCATCGGCTTTGCTGCATTCCTTTCCCCCCCTGGCCCAGAAGTGATCCGGTTCACGGTTGGTCAACCTGATTTCGACACACCGATTCAAGTCGTAAACGCAGCAAAGGATGCCCTTGACCGCGGAGAAACTGCCTACACTCGGACTCAGGGCTCAGAGGAACTATGTCGGGCCGTAGCTTCACACCTCACCATTCACGGCATTGAGGTCGACCACAACGATGTGTTGGTTTCTCCCGGATGCAAACAAGCCGTCCTTTATTCCCTCATGGCAACACTCGATGCCGGTGACGAGGTGTTGCTTCTTTCGCCGGCTTGGCCCTCTTACGATGGAATGGTGAAGTTGCTCGATGCTGTGCCAGTTCACGTACCCGTGAAACGAGAAAATTACCATCCTGATTTCGAGAACTTAGAAGCTGCAGTCACCTCGAAGACCAAGGCCATCATTCTCAACTCCCCAAACAACCCTACAGGAGCCGTTTACACTCCTGAAGAAGTGGCTAAAATTGTTGCTTTTGCCATCAAACATGATCTGTGGATCATTGATGACATGATCTACGCCACCCTAGTGTGGTCCGACCACCCATACACGTCGCCTTGCACAATTCCTGGTGGA
>QQSI01000054.1 GCA_003602645.1 Candidatus Poseidoniales archaeon
GATTCAAACAGATCTGCAATGACAAATAATGTGACTGGATGGGTTGTGCTTGCTAGCCACGAGTCAAACGCACTCATCGCTACTTTGTAGGGTTCGGAGAGCACCTTTGAAGAGGTCGGATTTTTGCTGCGCGTTGGGTGGCCTTGAGCAGAAGGAACATGCCGCAAATCGTCAAAATCAACAGTGAGCCAGGTGCGCGTCAATCGGTTCAACTCCGAGGCAAATCGACGATATGAAGCCGGTGAGGTACGGTGCGCTCACCAATTTCAATCCCGATGAACTCTTCGACGATTTCACCCTGCCATGCTTGACATATGCGAGTTGCAGTGGCGAGCCCTGCGACGTTGTGAGGGTGAACGGTGATCTCGATTCGGTGATGCTGTTCTTCGCTTCTTGCCCGCTCATCGAGCCAAGTGAAGATTCTGTTTGCAGCCATAATGGCAATCCCTTTGCGCTGATATGAAGGTCGAACCCAATACCCAAGGTTGTAGGATGAGCCAATCAGTTGCAATTCATCCCCAAGCCCAACAAGGCCAACGAAGGTGTTGCCCTCTGGCTGACAAATCCACCAAAAATGCAACCGATCGGCACCAGCCTGACTTTCAACATCAAACAGCATATCGCTTAACTGACCCTGAACATTGAATGATGCGTCGAGCCAGGGGAGTGCTGTTTGAGCGGCGACCGGGTCCTCGTTGTAGGCTTCAAGCAGAGAGGGAAGAATCGATTTGCTGACCGGTTTGAGCATCAAACCTTGATCCAAATCGAGTTCCGGTGTCATTGCCTATGCCCCTTTGCCGAGTTGAGCGACAGCAGCAGCAACGCGCTCATTGTTTTGATGCACGTGCTGGGCCATTGCAAGCGTCCATTGCAAGTGTTCTTCGCGACCGAGTTGACGCATGGCGACTCCAATATGAAGCAACATGTCGAGGTTCCCTTCCAAATGTGGCCCGAGTTGGTCGAGCAATTGTGCAGCCTCTGGGAGTTTACCAGCCTTGATCGCCTCCATGATGGCCACAACTTCGCGATACACTTGGCGAGGGTCGTATGGTTCTTTGGCCGGCCAAGGCCAAATTCTTGAGTTGTTTTGAGGCACCGGTGCTGCTTGAGATTGCTGTTCATCTTCGCCAGGAAGGTCGGGAGTCTGTGGTTGACTCGTTTGTTCTGTCACAGGCGATGGAGGTTCGGTTGTGGTGCCTGGCACATCAGGAATGTCGGGTGTGTCAGGCACTGCCACGCTTGCAGCTTGCGGCAACGGGACGGAGGTCGCTGCTTTTGCCACGGGTAGGGCGGCGGCAACATTGGCGGTCTCTCCAGGTAAGTCCGGAAGATCAGGGGTCATAGGAACGCTTCCTGCAGCAGGACCAACGCTGCCAGTGAGGTCATCGTCCGTTTCGGTTTTGTTCATCGGCGAATACAGATTACCAAGCCCGGTGTGGACTGGTTCTGCGACCTCTGCCATTGGATCGTGCGCTTCGATTTGGAATTCGACTGGGGTTGAGGGGGCATCGCTGGCCTCCAATTCAACGGCTTCTGGCGACTCATACTCCACCGTTTCTGAGAGGGTCGGCCGACCGGCCTTGATGAATCCAAGGTCTTCCTCTTCTTCGCCTCCTTGAAGTTGGCTTTGCCCGATTTCCACGGTGATTTCTTCCATTGAAAGCACCGCTTCAACGGCAATTTCTTCCTCTTCGTGCAAATCTTCACTCATCAACGTCGCCATAAGTTCGCTTCCGGATGCTGAAGGGGTTGCCATTGGTTGGTCGCGAGCGGATTTATCCAATGAGTAGTAGCACTGTGCGCATTGTTGTGCCCCTTCTGGGTTGACAAATTCGCAATAGGGACACAGCACTCCGTCGACGGATTCTTGTTTCTTCTTCCGAAACACCTTCTGCACCCCGACTGCTCGTCCTACATTTCCGGTTTAAGTCAATGGGTTTCTCGTACTTGCGAAGCATCATTGCAAGAGGCATACGCTGATGGGGTGAGGCGGATTCCACGGTTCATGGAGGAGCGGGGTCGAGTTCGGCGCATGAACAGCAGCGCTGCTCAGAAGAAAGCGGATCGCGACATCGCTGGCGAGATGCCGCTCAAGTGGCAAAGGGGTCAGGATCACTTCACCCGATTTACCGCACTGATCAGAAGAGAGCTGGATGACGAAACGGCCATGGTCGAAGAGCGATGGAAATCATGGTCCAAACAACGCTTACTGGCGGCAGGCCTTGCTCTATTCGATCTCAATGGTCGAGGGCAGGGTCGTTTTTTCGGTGAACCTATTCTTGTGTTTGAAAACCGTCAGGGCTCTCGTTTGCCAATTCATCGGTTCGGCCATGGTGACATTGTGTTGATTTCCCGCGCCCGCCCTTGGGGTGAAAAGGTGGTAGAAGGCATTGTTTTGGACCGAGGTCCAACCCGCATCCGCATCGTTGTCTCTGAAAAACCAAAAGACCTGAAGAAAGGCACATGGCGACTTGACCGAGGTGCCAATCGAGTCGCGCACGATCGCATGCATGAGGCCCTTTCGACCTTCCACTCCAGCGATAGCGAGGGCGGAACGGTGCTCCGGGATCTCCTTCTTGGTTCACTCCACGATATGGCGACTTCAGCGGCCAGGGCACCGGAAATTCACGGTCAAAAACGCCGTGGCCCGTTGGGCATTGAAAAAATGACACTCAACCTTTCTCAAAAGCAGGCGGTTGAGTCTGCCATAGAGCGTCGCTTAACGCTCATCCAAGGCCCACCTGGTACGGGCAAAACACACACTGCAGTGCACCTCCTCTCCGCCTTTGTTCAACTCGGTAGAGGGCCAGTGCTTGCAACCGCTGAGTCGAACGTAGCCGTTGATAATCTGCTCGAAGGATTGCTTGAACTTGGTGTCAAAGCCGTTCGAATTGGCCGTCCAGTCAAGGTCCGAGAACATCTACGCCAAGCCACCCTCGACGCTCAAATCGAGCACCACCCAATGCAAGAGGAACTTCGCTTTATTCGAGAACAAAACGATGAACTTCGCAGAAGCCTTGGAGGCCTCAAAGGCAAAGAAAAAGGCTTGGCGCACCGCGATGTCAATAAAAATTTCAAAGAAATGAGGGCCATTGAAGGCAACATGATTGCTTCTGTTTTAGATGGTGCTGAGGTCATTTGCGCTACGACGATCGGTGTTGGCCACTCTTTGCTCCGAGATCGGCGATTCCCCGTAGTGCTGATGGACGAGGCAACACAGGCGAGCGAACCAAGCGCCCTGGTACCAATCACACGGGGCTGCAGGCAACTTGTCCTTGTTGGCGACCACAAGCAACTCCCTCCAACCGTGATCAGCGATGCCGCGCAACAGGGCGGTCTTGGCCAATCCTTGTTCGAACGTTTAACAGAATGTGGAGTTGAAACNCACATGCTCACCACTCAATATCGGATGCANCCTACCATCCGCGAATACCCAAGTGCGCGCTTNTACGAGGACCGCCTCCTCGATGGCTGCACGCCCGCNGAACGACCACCAGCAGCAGGTTTTCTTTGGCCTGATTGGGACCACCCAGTTGCCTTTGTTCCAGTCGATGGTTCTGAAATCGTAGACGATGAAGGAAGCAGTAAATCGAATTTGGATGAGGCTGCAAAAGTCCTCTCTGTGGTGAGCAGTCTGCTATCAGCAGGGGATTTGACGCCAGCAGACATCGGCGTTATCACACCCTACAGCGGCCAAGTGCGCTTACTGACCGATTTGTTCGATCAGGCCGGCGGGGGCGACGAGCAAGGTCCATTCGCTGGCCTTGAAATCAAGAGTGTGGATGGCTATCAAGGCCGGGAGAAGGAAATCATCGTGTTCTCTGCCGTGAGGGCCAACGACAACGGCGAGGTTGGTTTCTTGCGCGATCGCCGGCGCCTCAATGTGGCCATCACACGAGCACGGCGCGGATTGATTGTCCTTGGAAACCCGAAGACGCTGCGCCACGATGGCACATGGCGTGCTTGGTTGGATTGGGCTGAGGAACGAGGTTTGTTCGCCTGGCATGTCACCCATGGCTGAACCCAATAGCCAATAGTTGACAAAGGGCAGAACCCAGGCACCAACATGGCCGAGAGTCCTGTTGGTTTGTATCAAGGCGGCGGCACCCTTGCACAAGCTGTCCTCGCATCTGCACCAGAGGGCATGCTGATCGCGCCAGTTTGGAAGCGGGTGGCAGCATACATGCTTGATGTGGTCGTTTTGACGCTCCTGTTGCATTTCCTCACAGGCCAAATGCTCATGGTCTACATGTCGGATTTCTCCCTGTTGGGTGAAGGGCCACGCTACATCGCCGCCTTTGCTTTGAACTGGTTCTTGTTCCTGGGTGCACATTATCTGTACTTCAAATACACCGGTCGAAGCATTGGGCGCTCACTCGCTCAACGTGGCCTACGCATCGCCATTGTTCACGACAATGGCACTCCACTCGAAGACCACCATTGGGGTCCACGGGCGGTTGGAAAACTGATCTACCTCATCCCCATTATTGGTCCACTCTGGTTTGGTTTGCGAGATGTGATTCGTGGCCGTTCCAAGGAAAGCGAATACAGGACTTCGATTGACACAACCCATCACACCGTGGCGGCTGTCGACTGGTCGTTGCCTTCCGAAACACGCCTACGGTTGCGTTGAATTGAAGTAGGACTTCGTTGAGTGGCCAACAGGTGAGCACATGAGCGACGAACACAACGCACGGACCTCCTCGCTTGAGGCACGCCTAACTTCGGTGAAAATGGAAATCGACGACGACGATGAAGATGTCATGTTTGTCACCATCGATATGACCAACGAATCCGCTATGCCGGTCGGCGGCCTTTCAGCGTACATCACCACTGATAAAGGCACAAAAGTCCAGCCTCTCACTTCCATCACTTCATTGGGGCCGGGGCTCACTCGGACCTTTTCGTTTGAATTCCCTCTTGAAACTGGCACCTGGACATACTCGGTCTCAGGCAGCGGCCAGAACCTCACTCTTGGCCCATATGAAGCGGATTTCACCTTTGAAACAGAAGAAGGCCGAACGTTCGGAAACGCCATTGGTTCAAGTTTGTTCAGCGGTGCGTTTGATGCCAACCTCGACTCCTTTGGCAAAGTCCAAGAAAAGGAATTGATTGATCCATCATCGGTTGTCATGACATCCTATCATGGAGAAAACGCAGCAGGCGGCGCAACCAAAGTCAAACTTGGTGAGGCTAAAGCAGCTAAATCTGAAGAAGAAGGCCCACGAACACCGCCTTGGGCAACCGCTTCGCCTGCCGAATCAAGTGATTCCCTAAGCGCCCCACTCGGCCAACCCGATCCACTTCTTGCTCCAATCGCTTCAACCCCGGTATCGGCCCCGGTCGCTGAAACCGAAGAAGTCGTGGATTTACTCGCCCTTCCATTGACGCCAACTTCCAATGAACCAACGCCACCGGTTGAAGCATTGCCTCCGGTTGCAGTTGAACCTGAAACGGCACCTACCCCCCCGTCTTTGCCTCCATCTTCACCTCCGGCAGGACCTCCATCTGGCCCACCGTCTGG
>QQSI01000055.1 GCA_003602645.1 Candidatus Poseidoniales archaeon
CATGTAGGACACCGATTCGATGCCTAAATCGCCATCAATGACCGCTACTCGAATCTCCACTGTACCGTTTGCATCGGAGGGGTACTCAATGAATGTGAGGCATCGGTTGGTTGAAGATGAACTGTCAAAACTACATGAATGGCTGAGATTCTCTAACATTGTACCGTTCACGGAGATGTTGGCTTCTGAGGGAATGGCTCCATCCGGATCATACACCCACCACATGAGGCCCCCTGATCTGTCATCAACTGAATTGAGTTCCTTTATGGTGACCAAAGGTGCATCGGGTTGTGGAAGCACGGTGATGTTGAGAAGAGCGGAATGAGTCATTTCCCCATCAGACACATTCAGGTAAATGCTGTTGTCAAAACCGGAATAATCCATTGCGCCTGAAATCAAAATCTGCGAGGCTGCACGAACCACGTCCACATTTGTAGATTGATCCATGATGGTCCAGAAAAGGACATCACCATCAATATCCCATGCCATTTCAGAAAGGTTCAGTGCTATGGCCTCATCTTCAAGGAGTTCAATGTTCCAATAACTGCTGTTCACCGTCAACGGATCATTCAGCGGTTCAATGTACAAGGGCACGTCAAGTTCCACTGGGGTGTTGACCCCGTCACTCACCAACAGATGGAGGATTGAAGCCCCATGCATATTTTCTCGTGGCGTCATGCTAAGGACCCCTTCACTGATTGTGAATTCGATTGGCCCGTAGAAACCTTGAGTCTCACCTGAAACGCTGGCCATAAGTTCCTCATCTTCGGGGTCTGTGACAAAATCCTTGAGTGTGATAGAAATTGATGGACCATCTTCAACCATGTTCTGCATCGGAACGGTGGATTCAACCACAACAGGATCGTCCACTGGAACGACTCGAATAATGGTGGTGACTTCACCCTCATCGATGACTCCATCGCCTGCTGCTCGTACCTTTAGCAACACATCTGCCCCATCAACATACTCGCCAGGAGCAGTGTGGGTCACGGTCAAACTCTCGCCTGTTGAATCAATAGAAATCGAGAAATTACCGATGGCTCCCCCAATCAAGTCTGCTCCAACAAACAGCACATCCTGACCATCGGGATCGGTCGCAAAGGACGCTGCTTCAACCACCAGGCTACCTCGTTGTTCAACGTCGATGGTTGGAATTGGAGTGGTAAAGAGAAGAGGGGTATCGGTGCGGTTAAACGGGTGATACAAGGTCATCGGAGCTCCTTCAACTCGAATCTGCAGCAGGAACACTTGTTCGCCAGGGGGCACATCGGCCATAGGGTACAGACATTCAGCCTCCTTGTTATTGGTGAGACTTCCCGCAAAGGAGGGCATCCCTAGGACTTGGCATTCAATTTCAATCAACCATGTGCTGGAAACATTGTCGGATGGTGTGCCGTCTCGCAGCGTCCAATTTATGCGCCAATTCACTGTGTCTTGGGTGCTGAAATTCGAGGTATTGGATGGTGCTATGATTTGGCTTACTTCGTTCAAAAATTGGCTTGGAAGGAGGTTCTCTTGCACATACGCATCCTCATCACTCAGTGTGTTTGCATCATCAGGACGATTAAACGCTATTCTGAATGATTCGTGGTCTCCTCTCAAGGCAAGGTCAAGATACGGCACGACATGTTCTGAAGTTCGTTCAATTTGCTCTTGTTGAGTGATGGCAGCATCTTCGTCTGCCAAGGATTCAAAAAATGAAGTGCTTTCTTGAAATTGGTAATGGTTGGCGCCAAGCAATTGCATCGCATGCCAGCCGAATTCATCAGTCGCATTCAGTACAGCTGTGACATCATTGAATTCCGCCACACCATCTAGCGTTCCTGTAACGAAGAGCCCTGTCGAGGGTTTAGGGACATCAATGATCCACCCCTCTGGTGCAAGGGATGCCCAGTGATCTGCTTCCCCCCATGACGAAAAATCTGCACCAAGACCAAACACTGCACGTGGTGGCTGAGCGTTTGGTGTTGCACTTCTCTCATTCCAGAATGGCAAAACCCCATACGCAGCAGCAGCCCCATGCCCGTGGCCACCCAGACCCCAATGGTCGAGATCGATTTGGCCGAAGGAGCCCATAAGAGCCTCATTGGAGGCGTTAAGTGAAACCATGAATTCGTAACCGCTTTCAATCTGCGAAAGCAGTTCATCAAAATCCGTTGCGTCAGAGACACCAGCATGGACAACTACGATATGTCCACGTTTTGCCAGCGATGTTGCGAGAAGCGTGTATTGTTCAATGTCTTCACCGTCATCCCCAATGAATTGGACCCAAGTGAAGGGACCGTTTCCAGCCATATCTGCCTCGAAACCATCTTCCATTGCGGGGTAGATCACTTGCATGTGTGTTTGCGCTTCCCCTTCGCCTTGGTGCCCGGTGATGTATCCCACAGGAAAATCAACACCTTCGTGCTTGGAAGGAAAAGGAACCGTCTCATTTGGATGCTCAGCGAATGCAGAGTGCAAAGGCACCAACAAAAACAAGCCAACGACAGCCAAGCATCGTAAACTTGCTGCCTGCATAACTCATCTCCATGAAGTGCTTGCATCCGTCAAATATGAGTCTTGTTCCGTCATGCGTAAGCGAAAAGGAGACCTTCTGCATGGATGAGTTGGGTGAGGAGAAGGTCAATTGATGGAAGAATGTCCCGGAGGTGTGGAGCCCACAATGTTGCCCAGCAAGACAAATGCTGAGCGACGAGCATCCATCTGCCGTTCAAGGCAGGAACACACATGGAGGACAGCATTGATTCAACATCACCCTCGAACGGTCCATAGCCTGCATTGAGAATCAATGGCGCTTGGGCAGAGGCGTGTTCAGCGTCGAAGTTCACTCCGAACACTGCGTTTTTTGGGGAAGCTGTGCATTGTGATTGTAATTCCTCCGGTAGAGGCCTACGGGAGGTTGCAGCGTGCACTTGCCCCCCCGCTGCAAGCCATGTCGACGCAACAGAGCGAGCAGCTCCTCCCCCGCCGCACAGAGAGAGGACAGGTTTTGATTCGAATGATACGCCGAAATGTTGGGCTAAGGCAACAACTCCGGCGCCGTCTAACCCAGCGCACCACCATCCTTGACCATCCCAGCGCAAGGCATTCACCGACTGATTGACCATTGAATCATCAATCGCTGAAACTGCGTTGCTGGTCAGTTGGTGCTTGAGTGGTGATGTGAGGTTCATCCAGATTTCTTTGTTTAGAAAGCCAGAAGGTAAGCGAATCTTACTGGTCACATCAACTGAAAAAGATGCTAAAGAGACAGCTGCTTCACCGATTGGAGCAAACCGATCATCTGCGTCTTCGACCGCCATTCCTGCTTCAATCGCTTTCGCTAGCAAGCCTGAAGTTCGAAACTTTCCAAACGGGGCGTTGGTGTAAGCCCAGTTCGGTGCCTCAGGAACCGAACCTGCATAACCCCATGCAAAGGCCTCCTCAATGTGAGAGGTTGCGACAAGATGATTGCCCTTTAACTGTAAATTGAGTTCTTTTGGACCAACAAGATCTAAGATTCGAGCATGAACCAGGCCCAGCAGCAATGGAGAGAGGGAATGGGCCACAGGGTCGCCTGCAATGGCGTAACGAACCTCACCCATGACTCCTTCACGGGCCGCGCCATATTCAATCTCTCCCTTCCATTACACTCGGGTCGGGATAGATTTCAAAAAGGAGGCATGTCTAGCATCACCATGGAAAATGCAGTAGAGAGTGCAAAGGCTGGTACAATTTCCTTCCTCACCGGACTTCTCGGCATTTACTTCACCGCTTCAATGTGGGTCGAACTACAAGATTCACTTGGCCTCCTGATTGGAGCGCCGCTTGCCGTGGTCGTCACAACAACCATGCTCATCATTTTTCAATCAAAAAGACAGCAAAAAGAGATCCATCTCAACGGAAGTTATGACCTCAATGAATCATTCCTCAACGAAAACACAGACCCCCTTGGAGCGCAAAAAGGCCGTAACCCGGTGATGTTTATCGTTCTGCTTTACCTCTTTGTGGTCGTCATTAACGAAGCCGCAGGTACAGGTTTGTTCCTCAACTAAGGTGCCCGAAATGGCCGGACTGATGGACGTGTTCCTCATGAAGGAACGCGTAAATGAAGGAACCAATCCGATTTTTATCATCCTAGAGAAAGCCTCAATATTGATCGCATTGCTGATTGTGTTGTTCCTTGGCATTGCCCTGAACCTGCCGGATTGGGGCATTGGAATATTGGTTGGTATTTCACTCGGCCCTATTGTCTATGGCCATTACTATTTCATTTACATCCGTCCGCTTCGTAGACTGAAATTGGCAGAAGATTGAAGTTCTAAGCCCATATGAAGAATATGGTGACACAATGAGCCTACTTACTAATTTCCTCGAACTGATTGGTTTGGGAGACATCGGCGGCATCGATATTTTATTTGCAGCAATGGCGATTGTTGGCACGTTTTTGTTCTTAATTTATTTCGCACTCATTTTGATTGGCGGGGTTGCTGACGGAGCACTGGGTGCGGTTGGCGTTGATATTGATCTCGAAATGGGAGCAGAAGGTGTGTTTAACATGCTCACGATTCAAGGANTGCTTAGTTTCTTGATGATGTTTGGCATTTTCGGCCTTGCAGTGAACATGGAAACAGAGATCCCTACACTGGCAATTCTCGCCGGAACAATTGCCGGTATAATCTCCATGTGGCTCATTGGAAAGGTGTTTCAAATGTTGAAGAGCCTCGAGGTGGATGCAACCGTGCAGCACAACCAAGCGGTTGGCGCACAAGGCCAAGTCTACATGACCATCCTTCCAGGCCAACCCGGACAAGTTCAGGTCGAATTCCAAAGTGCGCTTCGGACATGCTCTGCTGTATTGGAAGACGACACTGCCACCCTTGAAACAGGCAAATTTGTGGAAGTGATCCGAACAATCGGAGAAACGCTCATCGTTCGAGAATTAAGTCTGAACGAGTCTGCGCCCGAGTGAATCTCGGACCCTCCTGATTCGCCTCAGCCCCCTCGACGCACGCTTTTTTAGTCGGGTGAAAGGTCATAAAGGACAGCACTCATGGCAACACCATGGCAGAACTCTTTGTAATCGGAATCGGACTGTTTCTTTTCGTCCTTCTTGGTACCATCTATGTTGCAACTCAGGGGTACAAACTTGCACCATCTGACCAAATCCTT
>QQSI01000056.1 GCA_003602645.1 Candidatus Poseidoniales archaeon
AAGCGATAGCAATGGATTCTCTTCGTAAAGACTTGCGATTAACGACAATTGTGGTAGCTATCGCATCAATCATCGTCTTCATGATGGTGAATGCTGTTGGCAAGAATTCGGTTGTTTTGAATGGCACCTCAGCGGTCTTCTACTGTGCGGTGATTTGTATGGGTCTGCAATGGGCGGCATGGGTGCCTGCATCCATCCTAAAGACCGAACGCTTCTATGATTTGATGGGTGGCTTGACCTATCTCGCAGCAGTCGGGTTTAGCCTTTGGGCGGGCTCACAGTCCGAAGCTCCTAGTGTGAGGGAATTGGTCATCAGTTTCCTTGTTGTCATCTGGTCTTTGCGCCTGTCCAGTTTTCTTTATTTTCGAATTCATAGAACTGGAAAAGACGGGCGTTTTGACCAACTCAAAACATCACCGATCCGGTTTCTTGTCCCGTGGACTCTCCAAGGCCTGTGGGTGTTCCTCACAATGATTGTCGTGATTGTCATCAACAGTCAAGCAGGTTCAGCACCTGAATTAGGAATGTGGGATGCGATTGGATTGTCACTATGGATCCTAGGGTTTGGCATTGAAGTCATATCAGATCATCAAAAAACTGTATTCAACACAGAATCGAATAACCAAGGTAAATGGATTGATCGTGGTTTATGGTCCTACTCCAGACATCCTAATTACTTGGGGGAAATTCTTCTCTGGACCGGAATCGCCTTCTTTGGTATCTCTTGCTTCACCGGTTTGGAGCGATTTGCTTGGGTCTCGCCGATCTTCATTTATCTCCTGTTAACCAAAATCAGTGGCATTCCTATACTCGATAGACGAGGTTTAGAAAAGTGGGGCGATGATCCAGAATATCAGAAATACAGAGAAAATACTCCTGCGCTCATCCCTCGATTGAGTAAAAAGTCATAACATTCGACTCTTTCTTTGAATTTTGAAATCAAAGGGTCAATGCGTGCATCCAACACGACTCTTCATTGCAGCCATGGCCATTTCTTTCACAGCCTCTGACATTTGTGAATGGTATCGAAGGGGATTCAGTAAGTCGATGCATGTTGATTGTTTAACGGGTTAATGATGATAAGAGGGGGGCACTCCAATGCGGATTATGGAAGAGGGCAAAACACGGATTTGGCAAACTCAAATCCCTGAAAGAGCACCCCTAATGGCTTGGCTCATCTCCTGCGTTCTTCTTACATTTTGGAACTTAAGCAGAGGATTAGATCTCTGGGCTGGGTACAATTTTGGTGGAGCAATCATGGCGCTTCTGGCAATTTTCATCCTCTGGAGCGGTCGTGCGCATATCCCTGCTCTCCCGTTATGGATTGGCTATTCAGCGACAATGCTCCATTTTGTTGGGGGGTCATTAGGTGCTGCAGACAGCGGCCCTGGCCCTTTTTGTTTTGATGGAATGCAACCCGGAGAGTGGTTGTGTGCAGATGGTGTGAACGGTATGTACCATGTCCATCCTTGGTGGGATAAGTTGGTTCATGGCATGAACAGCACGGCTATTGCGATTGCATGGTCGCTTGGTTGGAGGCGAATGTCGGAACACAACGGGTGGCAACTCTCGCCCCGAGTTGTGGCATTCACTGCATTTTCTCTCAGCGTAGCCATTGGAGTCGCCTACGAAGTGTACGAATTCTTTGGCAAGACCTTTTTCCAAACAATCGATCAAGGTGGCTATGTCAACACGGCCTCCGACCTTGTAAGTGACATGTTGGGTGCGGGCTTGGGTGTGTTGTTTGCTCATTTCTACGACCCACTGAATAAAACTTCAAACCAAAGCGGTCAGCTTCCACTCCCCACTCAATTGAGGCTCACGAACAATGGATCCATACCACTCATGGTTGCTGGTGCAGTGCTTTCATTGGACTTCCTATTGTTGGAGGGTGGCGTGGTCAATGCTGACTACGATTTGATTGGACAGGTGATGCTCGTTTCACTTATTGTATCTGGATTGATGGTCGCTCGTGGTCTTTTTCAGAACAACCGTTTAGCCAAAATCGAGGCTTTAGAAGCCACTGAGATGTCCTCCTGATTGTAAGTCTACCAATCAGTTGGGCTGATTCCAAATCGGTTGAAATTCCAGTCTAGAAATGGTCTAGACACATTTGGCGGTCGTCAGTTGAGGCAAGAATGTCAGCGCCACATGCCCAGAGTGTCTCGCAGGGCTGGTTCAAGCGTGGTGTGCTCAAACCTGTAGCCAAGTTCTTCCAGACGAGAGGGGATCACTCTACCACTGTCAGTGGTCAACGTGACACCCATTTTACCGAACAGAATCCAAACTCCAAATGGGGGTGTTGGGATGAAGGCGGGACGCCGAAGCACTTTACCCAAAACCTTGGCGAATTTCTTTTGGCGCACGGCTTCAGGTGCTACAAGGTTGTATGCACCCTCACACCCCTCAGTCATCAACAAGTGATGCATAGCATAAATTTCATCATCCATTGAGATCCAAGAAAGCCACTGTTTGCCTCGACCAATCGGTCCACCAGCTCCCATCTTGGCCGGTAAGAGCATCTTGCCCAATCCGCCACCTGTAGCGTCTAAGACAATACCTGCCGTCCTCGAATGTAGAGTACGGATGCCTGCATCCTTTGCAGGTTGAGCAGCGGCTTCCCAAGCAATACAGGTTTCAGACAAATACCCTTCACCCGCGGAGGATGATTCGGTAAGTTCCTCATCGCCACGATTGCCATAGAATCCAATAGCGCTTGCAACCAAGAACACTTCAGGCTTTTTCTTGAGCGATGCGAGGGTCTTTGCGAGCAATGCTGTGCTCTCAGTTCTGCTTGTTTGTATCAGTTCCATGCGGGCTTTGCTCCATCGCTTGTCGCCAATACCCGCGCCACCCAAATGGATGACTGCGTCAAAACCTTCCACAGAAGAAGCATCAAGCCTGCCATTCGCCGGATCCCATTGCAGTTCTTGAGCCCCTTTCTTAGGTGTCCTTCGAACCAATCGCCATACTTCATGCCCTCCCGTATCAAGAAACGCAACGAGTTGCCTTCCAATCAAGCCAGAAGAGCCAGCGATGAGGATTTTTTTACGAGCGATGTGTTTGAACTCCTTGTGCCTTGCAATGTCGCGGGTCAATCGGTTTCCTCTTGCGGTGAACATCCGGTGTATGCGCTTGTGGACGCTTCGGCCAGCAACGAGTCGCCCAAGAGCACCAAGTGGGACATTGAAATTGACTGTGTCTTCGACCCTGCAGGTCCCGTCGTCATTTTCGATAAAGGCATGAACGTGGTGCCAAGATTTGAAGGGTCCCTTGATCATATCATCTTCGAACGCATGTGGAGGGTTGTACCCTTTATGCCGCGCAATCCACTGCAACTTAATCGGTCCCATAGGGAACCGAAAAATCCGTTCAGAACCGTCTTCCAATGTTGGGTCTGAGCGGACTTCTTCGACGTTTTCCCACGGAGGCATCAATCGACGGAATGACCCCTTGTGCTCGTGCCATTCAAATGTGGTTTTGACATCGTCGGGAACTTGAGTGGTGTGAGTGTACAACATATTGCAGTCTCCGGATTTCAATGACCAAACTCTTGCAGGTAAGGTTTGAGGTCGAATTTGCGTCGAGTGTTCTCGGATGACATGTAACGAATTTTCCCGAAGATGGCGCGCTCGGGGCCCCAAGCTCGGTCGTGCCGTCCGAGAACCCAAAATATACCTGTGTAGGAATTCGGATCTCGTCCGTCGAGTGCATAAGTGTCGTTGAGTTCAATCATCCAATCAGCAGCTTGTTCTGGTGATTCGGCCCATTCAAGAATACGCTTGCCCCACAACATACGCAGATAATTGTGGATGATTCCTTTGCGAACAAGTTGGCGCTGAGCAGCGTTCCAGATTTCATCATGGGTGTCGGCGTTTTTGATCTGTTCCAATGTGTAGGTGGTTCGTTCATCGTCAGCGTGTTCGGAGAGGGTGATTTTGGCCCAGTTTGGCAACGAGTTGAAATCGTTGTGTTCAGGGTTGTGGAACGCATTGTTAAATCCTAATTCTCTCCAAGTAATGATTTGGTCGAGGAAGGCTTCAATCGGCTCGGGAAGGCCCCACCATCCAGCGCGAGCACCACGGCGTGATGCGTTGATGAGATCGGGCATCCATCCGTTTGTATCGAGGATTCGTCGAACAACTTCTACCGTTGAGAGATGGCCGAAATGGAACCAAGGTGAAAGGCCGCTTGTCGCAGGGTTCTTGATTTGATTGCGATCTTCATGGTAACGGTTCAAGCGGTTTGAGAGGAATTCTCTCAGCATTCGAACGGCTGTGTCCCGACCGCCTTGTACGTTGGCGACGGGTGGGATTGAGTGGTCTATGTCTAGGGTGGAGAGTGCGTCGAGGCCAGAGGAACCCTGTTCACCAGCCCGCCATAGCCACTCAAAGGGCGTGACTCCAAGTTTTGATTCAAGTGAAATGGCACTGAATTCGTCATCTCCCATCCACAATCCGTGACCCGATTGGACAGGTTCGTGGGACGGCCATGTTTCGATGCAGTCGACAAAACGTTCGTGAACAAACCGTCGGAATCCATGAGCGGTCGGATAAGGTCGGTCGGTCCACGCCATAGGGAAGACGCCGTTTGAATCAACGACCACAAACCTCAGAGGCAGTGAAACAGCCGCACTTTCCACAGCTTTGCGTGGGAAATATGTCGGAAAATCATCGCTGACGACCATGACTGCATCTGAAGCAAGTTCGTGCAGTTTTCCAATGTGGCCGGAAAGCGGAGTCTCGACCCAAGGGATGTAGCGGATCTTATTTTCTCTGAATGTGCGGATGTTATCGAGCATGCCTTGAATCATAAATGCGGTGATTCGATCGTTAGCGAAGGCATGGCGAGTAGAAATTTCCTCGAGCACCAGGAGAGGGACTTGGCGTTCTTCAGCAACCTGGGCTGCGTATTCGAGGGCGGCGTTGCAATGGTATCGACGATTCGCAATCATCCAATACAGAACATAGTTTCCCTCGGTGTTGAGCGGTTTCGTGTTGAGCGCTCGTGCCCGGTCACTGAGTTTTGAATTCATGAACATCCACCCCAGGCCTCTGGCAAGGTGTGGAGGACATACGGATGTCCGCGATCGGACTCATAATCGATGCTCGACAGGGCTTGCTTTGAATTCACTGCATTGAGGGCCATCTTGTGCATTGCATCGCTGATCCAATTGAGTGAGGAAAATTGCTCGACAGGCACAAAGCGTGCTTCAGAAACTTCGTCGTTAGGTTGAGGTGTTGCCTCAGGGGGAACTTCGACAAGATAGGCAATGAACAGCGCAGGTGTCCCATCAAGGAGGCGTTCACGAACAGATTGGACTCCAAGAACCGTGCCATTGAGGCTGCATTCTTCTTCAAGTTCCCTCAGCGCTGCGTTGCGTGGTAGTTCCCCTCGGTCGACGTACCCTTTTGGTAAGCCCCAGCGACCTTCGTACCGCCCGTGCAGTTCTCGAACGAGGAGAACGGACCTGGCTCGTCGCACAATCGCTGCGACGCCTAAATCACATTCCACGCTGTGCATGGGGTGGAGTTTTCCTAAAATGCGTATAAAGGACTGTTTCGATGCCTACACGATTTGAAACAGGATTTTATAATGCAACTGGCGAAATTCTACGCTATGACCCAGTACACTGCGCTCGCTGCACACATCAAAGCAGATGCCAACCTACCAACCGAATACGGCAACTTCCGAATGAGGGTGTTCGTTGACGATGAAGGGAGTGAACATTCTGTCCTCTCCGTCGGCCTTGACGACTCATCGACAGTGCCGATCGTGCGCATTCACTCAGAGTGCCTCACCGGCGATGCGTTCGGGTCGTTAAAGTGCGATTGTGGGCCACAACTCCGCGCATCCATGGCACGGATCCAAGAAGAAGGTTCAGGGGCCATCCTTTACATGCGGCAAGAGGGAAGAGGGATTGGTTTGGAGGCAAAAATCCGAGCGTATGCGCTCCAAGACCGTGGCCTTGACACACTCGATGCGAACCTAGCCTTGAATCTACCAGCAGACGCTCGCAAATACTCATTCTGCGCTGAGATGCTCACCAGTGTTGGAGTCGACGAGGTCCGCCTCATGACCAACAACCCGTTGAAAGTTCGAGGTTTGCGTTCAAATGGCATCACCGTTCACGAACGAGTCCCACACCTTGTCGGCCGCTGTAAGTTGAACGACCACTACCTTTCCACCAAACAAAAGCGCATGGGGCATCTTATCCCTGAGCAAGCATAACCCTCCAATGCTATAAAGGCAGAATTTGAGGCGAAGTCATGGCGAATCAACTCTCAGGGAAGAAGGCCCCAGAATTCACACTCCCATCATCCAGTGGTGAGACCTTCTCACTCTCTGACTTCGACGGCAAGTGGAAGGTCGTTTTCTTTTATGCAAAAGACGGCTCTCCAACCTGCAAGCGAGGTTGCCTGACCTTCAAAGAACAGTACGATCTCTTTCAATCACTGACGCCTCCTGTCGAAGTGATCGGTATTAGCCAAGATTCTGTCGAAGACCATCGGCGTTTCAAGGAGGAACTCAACCTCCCGTTCCCGTTGTTGAGCGACCCTGAACGCCAAGTTGCGGATGCCTTTGGAGTCCCGGTGTTCTTGGGGCGGTTTCCAGCAAAATCCTCGTTCCTGATAGGCCCGGATCGGACCGTGCATTACTGCTACGATTGGCTGTTCAGGCCTCGCCGCCACGTTGCCCGAATCCTCGATGCCTTCAGTGAGCTCTCCTCTGGGGGCTCAATGCAATGAACTGGTTCGAACTTTTTGAAGATGCGGGGCTCTCCGAGCGCGAAGCACGCTCCTTGGTGATTCTCTCCTCCTCCAAAGAACTCAAAGCAAGCGAATTGGCCAAAGAACTTGGCACCAATCGTTTGGATGCTTACAATTCCCTTTCTCGGCTGACCGAAATCGGGCTCGTTTCAGTGACTGCAGACCGCCCCATGCGTTTCTCCTGTTCCTCGTTGCCCGTTTTGTTCAAACGCCTGCTGAATGAACAAAGAGAACGGATTGAACGAACTTCCAAAGCCTTTGATTCAATTATGGCCGGAGCGACCTCAGATTACGAAGACTCTGCAGAAGAGGCAGCGGAGGATACAAACGCTAAGTTTGCGGTCCTCAAAGGAAGGGAGCACATTCACAAGCGAATCGGTGAGTTTGCCGCGCAAGCAGAAGAACGACTTGTCCTTCTTCTTGGCAGGTTTGGAATCCTCCATCTGTGCAGATCCGTTGGGCTTGAGGAAGTCAATCTAGCAGCTGAGCGTGGTGTCATTGTCACGGTGCTTGCCCAACTTGACCGCAGAACCGTACGCTTCTATGACCAACTCCACGAATCAATTTCTGTTCGACATTCAGACGAAGTGAACTCCCTTGGTGTTCTTCAAGACACTGGAAACGTCATTCAATTCCTCCACGTCGAAGAGAACCCAGTCGGACGGGGGCGCGACGACGCTGCGTTGGTTGTCAATTCCGAAGTGTTTGCAAGTTCACACAGCGACTTCGTCAACGCCATTTGGAACAAAGCGATTGACATTGAGGCGGCAAAAAAGCGATTCACTGAAGAACGAATCGTCGACCCGTTGCGCCTCACGGTTGGACAGGGTTCGTTTTTGGAGCAGTTCCGTATGGCGCTCAAAGTCAGCGAGGATTTGCCTGAAGAGGATGTCCCATTCAACCCCGAGTCATTCCTTGCTTCGAGCAGTGAAATCAACCAAGCACGAGCCGCGCTACAGGATGGTCGAATGAGCAGCCTACATGAATTAGGCATTGACCTTGGCACCAT
>QQSI01000057.1 GCA_003602645.1 Candidatus Poseidoniales archaeon
CCAACCTGTGAGCATACCCAAGGTCAATGGAACCGTAGATCGAAATCCATGCTGCGCGCCATGTGCAGCGCAAAGCATGTTGTTGGGACCAGGTGTGAAACACATTGGTACAATGAACACAAGTAACGCAATCAGCGCTGTTGTTTCCATACGATGGCCCCTTTCTCCTCAAACGTTAGCGAAGCCGCGCTCAATGTCCGCCCACAAGTCTTCAACATCTTCGATGCCGATGCTCATTCGGACAAAACCTGGAACCAAACCGGCCGCATGCCGTACATCTTCTGGAATCACCATGTGACTGGAGTTGAATGGACATTCGACGAGCGATTCGACACCCCCGAGGCTTGTGGCTTCGTAAATCATGGTCAAGCCGCGCATGAATCTGAGTGCGGCTTCGTCTCCACCTTTGACGACAAAACCGATCATGCCCGTGCCCTTTGGCATGACCCGTTGAGCGACTTCATAATCATCATGGGATTTGAGAGAAGTGTGGTTGACGCGTTCAATCATGGGATGTGCTTCAAGCCTTTCAGCGAGCGTTGCAGCATTGCTGCAAAGGGTCGGCATTCGAACGTGAAGGGTGCGCATCCCTCGCTCTAAGAGGTAGCAGTTGTGCGGATCTGGACTGCCGCCAAAATGGACCTTGCGTGGGAAGATTTCAGCGATGTGTTTCTTGGAGCCAACGACGGCCCCCCCGACAATGTCCGAGTGGCCGCCGAGGTACTTCGTTGTCGAGTGGATGACCAAATCAACGCCCATTGTGAGGGGTTGGCACGCCCAGGGAGTGGCAAATGTGTTGTCAATAATGCACATGAGATTGTGGCGCTTTGCGACCTCAACCATTGCTGGAATATCACACACTTTGAGCACCGGATTTGTCAATGTTTCAATGTAGAGGATTTTCGTGTTTGGCTGTATTGCGGCCTCGTATGAGGAAGGGTCGCGCATGTCGGCCATGGTTGTTTCAATGCCGAACCTTGGAAGTTCTTCGGTCATCAAACCGTAGGCCCCCCCATACACGTCTGTTGAGGCAACAATGTGATCGCCAGCGCTCAAAAACGACATGAGCGTTGTGGAGATTGCAGCCATGCCAGAGGCGAAGGTTTCCGCATCTTCGCCGCATTCCATTGCGGTTAGTTTCTGGGCGACAGCATCAGAATTGACCGAAGATAAGCGAGCGTAGAGGAGGGTGTGTTGGGCACCAGCGGCCCATCCAGCGTACCGCTCGTCGGTCAGTTTGTAGGTCGAAGATTGGAAGATCGGTGTGTTCACCGCGTCACCAATATGATTGGTGCCACTGTGCACCGCTCTGGTCCCAAATCCTTCGTTTGGTTGTGATTTCTCTTCGCCCATAGAGCCCCTCATTTGCTGACGAGTTCTAGGCCGCAATTTACTCTTCCTCATCGCCATATGTGAACAATTCAACGACAATGTTTCCTAAAAACAGGGCTCCGCCNCCGAAAAGGATCCATGCGCTCCAATCAACCAAATCCAACCCCAAGCCATACATGGTCGCCCAAACCGGCTCAAAGGCATAGATGATTGCTGCTTGAATCGGGTGAAGGTAGCGTTGGAACATGTTGAGTAAAAGCAAGCAGAAAAACGAGCCTCCAATTCCTAAGCAAAGAACCGGAATGAGGACTCCGTCGTCGATGACAAAACTCCACTCCTCGACGGTCTGGCCACCACCAAGCAGCAGAGTCATTGCAACCGCACCTATGGCAACAACCGCGAACGACGTTTGCGTGACACCAATAGGGTCCATTTCTTGAGTGATTTTCTGGGTGTAGATAATGTGGAGGGCGAAAAAAACTGCGCACACGACGGTGAGGGCCTCTCCAATGCCCCATGTAAGATGGGGCGGGCCTTGAATAAAACCCGCGCCAAAGGTTGCCAGAACAACACCAAACAAGAGCACTCGTGAGGGGCGCTTCCGGGTCATAAAAATCGTAATCGACGCCGTGAAGACCACGTAAAGGGAGGTCAAAAAGGCAGAAACTGCAGGGTTGATTTCGTCTAACCCAATCATTTGAGTGACAAAACCGACGAGCATCAACCCGCCCAGAATGGCGCCGCCCTTCCATTGCTCAGGCTCCCAGAGGGCTTTGCGTGCTTTTGAAAAGAACACGAACATGACGATTGCGGCGATTGCGAAACGCGCTGCAACCAAAACGCCAACCACACGGTTGCTTCCATAGGTTTCGATTTCTGGTTGTAGGGCGTTAAGGGCCTGCTTCATCCAAATGAATGTGGCACCCCATACCGAGGTGACAACGAGTAAAGCGACGATTGCAACTTTGCGCTGGCCTGGTGCCTCGGGGTCGATGAAAGGGGGGCGGACGGTCGATTCGGCCACCTCCCCCATGGGATGGCCTTAGCCTTTCGCCGCATGAGGGTAACGGTGAAGATGGTGGCTTTCCAACGATGGCAACGCGAACACTCAAGGGGTGAATAGGTTGTGTACCAACCATGACCGATGCGGAGGCTTCTGTTGGACGACTTTGGGAACAACCAATCGAAACCGGCCCCGTGCCCAAAAATGATTCCGTTTTTGATGCCATTGTCGTTGGAGGAGGTCCTGGGGGATCGTCTGCTGCAGGCTACTTGGCCATGGCTGGAAAGAAGGTCTTGCTGATTGAGAAAGGTGTTTGGCCGCGTGACAAAGTCTGTGGTGATGCAGTGGGTGGGAAATCCCTCGGCCACGTGGCGGCCCTCGGCGTAAAAGCCGACCTCGAAGCCACGCCACATTTCCGAGTCACAGGCATTGTATTTTCATCCCCAAGCGGAAATGCGGTCCGTGTCCCATTGCCTGAAGAAGCGGTCGAACGCCTCGAGGCTGGCTATGCCTTGCCCCGCGCTCAATTCGATGCGCTTTTGTTCAGCCGATGCCAGAGCATGGTTCGTGAAGCAGGTGGATCAATTATCCAAGGGGGTGACGTCCGAAGCGTTCTGTTTGATGATGGAAACGGTGGCGAAGACCCCGGGGAAGGAAGCGGTGATGCGCGTCACGCCCGTGGCGTTGTGGTCCGAATTGGTGGGAGGAAGGGAGATGAATTCACCTTCTACTCTAAGGAAATCGTCGGCGCTGGAGGCTATCTATGCCCGGTTGCAAAATCTGTTGTCGAGGCGAGTTACAACGAACCTATGGTTGACCGTGACCATTATTGTGGCGGATACCGCGAATACTGGACCAACGTCAAAGGATGCGGGACAAATGTCGGGGATATTGAAATTCATTTCGTTGATTCAATCAACCCGGGGTATTTTTGGATCTT
>QQSI01000058.1 GCA_003602645.1 Candidatus Poseidoniales archaeon
ATGAGGGAAGTTGGTCTTCGAGGCTCAGCTTCTCTGGTTCTTGAGAGCAAAGGTAATCCGAAAGCGAGGGTCTTACCAGATCCTGTTGGCGCTCTGCAACAAACATCCTTACCGAGCATTCCATCTGGGATTGACTCCCTTTGAACTTCGAATGGTTCGAGGATTCCCTGGGTTCGAAGCGCATTGACTAACGCTGGTTCAATGCCCAAATCACTGAAGGAAACCATACACCCACCCCATTCAAGGCCGCCGTCCGACCCTATTTAGAACCAACAGTAGGAAAAAAGGTCCAATTGGATGGCTCAGCGAACACTCATTGGCGCCGAACAAGCATGGCAACAGCGTTTCCACCGCCGAGGCACAGCGTCACAATGCCCGTTGAGGACTCGAGCCTTCGCATGACGGCGATCATAGTGATGAGGCATCGAGTCCCACTTGAGCCAAGAGGATGGCCAAGGCTAACTGCTCCACCATGAAGGTTGAGACGGTCATGTGGAATGTTCAGTTCTTTGGCGATCGAGCATGAAGCGGAGGCAAAGGCTTCGTTGTGCTCAAAGACATCAATATCAGAAACCTCGAGTTGGTTGCGTTCGAGAAGCGTTTCAATCGCCGGAATTGGAGCGCTCATCACCCGAGCAGGTTCGACACCGCTTGTGCAATAGTCTTCGATGAAGGCAAGGATTGTCCACCCTTGCTGCTTTGCATATTCAGCGTCCGCTACCAACACTGCGCTGGCACCATCATTGAGGGTGCTTGCATTACCTGCGGTAACTTGGCCGCCCTTCTTGAACACAGGTCGTAGGGTTGAGAGGCCTGAGATCGTCGTGTTTGGTCGAACCCCTTCATCGGCTGAAAATTGAATTGATTCTCCTTTTCGTTGAGGAATCTCAATGGTGAATGTCTCCCAATCAAACCACCCGTTGGCTTGAGCCTCTGCTGCCCTTTTTTGGCTCCGAGCAGCATAAGCATCCGATTCTTCACGGGAAACGCCGCACTCATCAGCAATGGTTTCACCGGAGGTTCCCATGTGAACATCATTGTAGCCGTCCCATAGACCATCGTGGATCATTGAATCAATCAGCGATGTATCGCCCATTTTGGAGCCTTTGCGATGGTTCTTCAAGAGGTGTGGTGCGTTGGACATGCTCTCCATTCCTCCTGCGATGATCGCCTTGTATTCTCCAGCACGGATGCTGTTTGCTGCCATCATCGCCGCCTTGAGCGAACTGCCACAGACTTTGTTGACTGTGACGCAAGGTGTCGAGTAGGGCAGTCCTGCTCCTAGGGCAACCTGTCTTGCTGGATTTTGACCAGCACCCGCTTGAAGCACTTGGCCAAAAATGACCTCATCAATGACGCCCGATGCGGCGTCAATGCCCGCTCGCTGGCATAGCTCCTTCACGGTTAAGACGCCAAGGTCGACCGCCGAAAAGCCAGACAAGGCACCCATAAACTTGCCAATAGGTGTTCGAGCAATGGCGCAGACGGCCACCTTGGGTTGAGGCATGGAACACCCAACGAGAGTCTATTCTTCAATGTGCGCGCCCAAAAACCACCTTATTTCGAAGGGAGAAGGCTTGATGAAGAGGAGGTACTGGCGGTGGCATGGCCAAATTCAAGACTGGATTCACAACCGACCGAGAACAAAACGAAATGCGACATGTGGAAGTGGAAATCGACTTCACCCCCAACGCACTTGCATCGATTCTTTACCGACAAGGCGACACTGTTATCCTTGCTTGCTGCACAAAAGAGGCTCGCCTTCCTGGATGGTTCCCCCGTGATTCCACCAAAGGATGGGTCCATGCTGAATATTCATTGCTTCCCGGTTCGACTGATTCAAGATTCCGAAGAGAACGCCGAGGAGCGAAAGGGCGAACGCAAGAAATTGAACGATTGATTGCTCGATCCCTGAGGGCTGCTGTCGACCTAGAAGCGCTTGGACCAGTCGCACTGAACGTTGATTGCGATGTCTTGAACGCCGACGGTGGCACCCGTTGCGCATCAATCACAGCAGCGAACATCGCCTTGCGTCTCGCTGTTCGACGCCTCATTGCTCGTGGCGACTGCCTCCCCCTTGACATGCGTCCAACTGAGGACGAACGACGAAACGGTTGGTCTGCACCATCCCTGTCTGGCGCAGAGCGGACCAACCATGAGAACGCAGTGATTCCACATGATTTAGCGGCCATCTCCGTTGGCTTGATCGACGGTGAAACCTACCTTGACCTCGATTATGTCTTAGATTCAAACGCAGATGTCGACATGAACGTCGTCAAAACCAGCGATGGAAAGTATGTCGAAATCCAAGGAACTGGTGAAGAATCGACGTTCTCTGGTGAAGAATTGGTTGCTTTGCTCGCCCGCGCTGACGGTGGCTTAGAAGCACTGTTTGACGCTCAAGCAGCATTCCTTGATGGCATTGAGTGAGCCATGCTGCTTCGGCGGAAGCCTTGATATGGCAGGGGTCATCGCCAAGTTGCACGGGTCAGTAGCTTAGTTGGGAGAGCGCGGCACTGAAGATGCCGAGGTCGCTGGTTCAAGTCCGGCCTGACCCACCTTGTTGCACCAAGCAGCGTCAGCGTTGTGGGCAAACCATGCCTTCCTCGGGAAATGATTGACCGACGCGAGCGTTGGGTTCATTTGCAAGAACCTGTTCTGAGCATCATGGGCGGCAAAGGCGATGACAATCTCGCCTCAGGTGACGGTTCTGACCATGAGTCAAAACGGGACAAAATCGCCAAGGAACTTGAGGTCATTCGAAACCGTAGAACCGGTGGCACTGGAAACAAACTTCTCGCCAACAAAGAGAATTTCGTCTTGTTCGGTGGCATGTTGTACGCTGTGTTCTATGCAGTGATGATCTTCGCTATGTCCTCTGGTTCACTTGGAGAATCGACCGCTCTTGACCATGCAGCATCAAAGACATTCTTGGACATCGGTGGAGAGTGTGAAGAGATCACAGATGAAGCGTGGATTCACGTCTTCCCAAATGAAGAACAACATGCATTCTCACTTGCAGGCCACAACCTTCCAGATGGCTACGCTTCGTTGACCTATGTTGTTGAATCCCTTGACGAGGACACCCCTGCTTGGACTCAAACAAACTCGACGGTGAAAAAGGTTCAGATCAAGGGTGACTCCGACACTGGTCGATCGTATTACAAAGCCCCATACAACGATTACCCTGAGGGACATTACGCGCTTACATTCACGGTCGCAGTGCTTAATGAGTCCAACCTCACCAACGCAGTGACCGTACCAGGTGGAGAAGAAATTTCCAAATCTATTGAATTTGAAATCTCAGTTTCAAAACAAACTTTGGCCTTCCTTCCATTTGTCAGCGACGATGAAAAGCAGGATGTTCGGGTCACAGAAACCGGTGCTCGTTCTTGCTGGAGCGTTCAAGATCTGGGTGATTGGGGTTACCTCCTAATCGGAGCTGAACTCGGTGGCGGTCGGGAAACAGCAATGCTCACAGGTGGTTCAGCAGGGATTCCCGCTTGGTGGATGGCCTTCACTTCTCTGTCACTCTCAGCCATTACTCTGTTCGTGCTCTACCCGTTGATGTACAAAATCTACCACCAAGACAGCGATGACATCCTCTCTCGCACTCACATCAGCAGGCTCGTTGAAGACATTGTGACCAAAACAGCCTCGAGACTGAACATCAATGTGGACTGGGAATTATACAAACTTGAACCGAGGGAACTGTCGATTGACATCATGGTTCCCTACAAGAACACTGAATCAACCCTCTCAGACAGCAAGGATGTGCGAGCTGAAGTACTTCGAGAGATCTTAGACGAATTTGCCTTGTTCAGAGTGTTCAAGCCGGTGCAGTTGACGGTGCGAACCATTGGGCTCAATCAGGGCATTGATTTCGATTCAGGCGTTGGCATTGGGACATCTGCGGAAGAAGAAACCGCTGAGACTCAAAATTACTCTTCCTTCTTCTCAGAACTTCACACCCTCTCGAGGGTTGAAGATGAAGTACGAGAAAGTTTGGAGCTCTTCTTCGCTCGTCGAAGCGACCTTTCCATGGAAGGAGCCGTTGTCACGAGCGATGATCGAGTCATCTTCGTCTCGGTGATTTATCGGCCAACACAACGCTTTGCGTTCTTCAGATTCAAGAAAACTCGCGATGAGGTACAAACTGAATTGCACCGGTTCATTGCAAAGCGAAACGCTGACTTACTCGGTTCTCAAGAACTCATCGTCAAGGGGCGAAATCAAGTTTCAACCCTCGCAGATCGTTCTGGTGCCGGACGTGTCGAACGGGCGTCGAAGAGCGACGAGCGAATCGTTGCTGTTGCCAAACAGGATGGCCTTGGTGGCAAGATGATGCAAACCAAGTTGCTCGGGGACACCTTGTCCACCGTTGAATACATGGCAAATGAAAAGCGCGAGATGATCAACAAATGGGGCTTCTGGGGCTTGATTGTCTTCGTTTGGATTCCGTTCATGGCATCTGGAGTCCTTGTTGGTGCTATGCTTGGTTTGCTCTCAAGGATGAATTTCATGCGCGTGCTCTCAGCGACCTTTATCGGTGGCTCAATTGCATCAATCACATGGGCTTACACCGCAGAAGGGATCGTGAAATTCATGCATCAATACAAACTTGAAGCAGTGATTCCATTGATCATTATCGTCTTTGTTGGAGCAGCAATCCTGCACGTTCGTTCGACCAAGATGCGTCGCCAAACTGAACTGTTTGAAGACACACTCTTGGATAATTTCCACGCCAATATTCAAGCAAAATACGGCGAACAACGGTGAGGGTTTGGATGCAAGCCATCACTGAGCAAGCGGCTAAACAAGGCCATGTTGGAGACCACGCCACAATTGGAATCGTGACCGTCAGTGACCGGGCCAGTCAGGGAGCGTATGAGGATGAAGGTGGCCCAGCGCTGCTGTTGTTCCTTGAACAAGCCATAGCAAGCCCATGTGATGTGCATTACCGGTGTGTCCCAGATGAAAGGGACATCATTGCTTCCACATTGATTGAGTTGATTGATGACATTGGTTGCGACGTTGTGGTCACCACTGGAGGCACAGGTCCCGCTGCCCGAGACGTCACCCCTGAAGCAACTGAAAGCGTGCTTGATCGTGTTCTACCCGGCTTTGGTGAACAAATGCGTGCAATTTCTCTTCACTATGTACCAACTGCAATTCTTTCGAGACAACTGGGTGGAACCAGAGGGAACGCTCTTGTGTTCAATTTACCGGGCCGGCCAAAATCAATTCGTGAAACCATCGATGAAGTTTGGAAGGCTGTTCCATATTGCGTGGATTTGCTCGGAGGACCGTACATCGATCCTGTCGATGAGGTGTGCGATGCTTTTCGTCCTACATCGGCAAGGCGGAGATGAAAACGACATCATTTCCCATACGAGGGTTCATGGGGTGGACTCATTGACCAATGTTCATGAGCAATGAAGCCACAGGAAACCTCCTTATTTGCAATGCAACAATGATTCTACCTGATGAAACCACCATTGGAGATCTGAGGGTTGAACAAGGCATCATCGCTGAGATTGCACCCGGTGGAGGGCTTGAACCGAAAGATGGTGAACACGTCATTGACGCAACCGGATTGCATCTCCTTCCAGGTGCCATTGACCCACAAGTTCACTTCCGTGAACCGGGTCAACCAGAAAAGGAAGATCTCGGCAGTGGTTCAGCTGCGGCAGTCAGTGGAGGCATCACCTCGTTTTTGGACATGCCAAACAACAACCCTGCAATCACTGATTTAGCGGGGATGCAACTGAAGTTGGACAGTGCTGCCAACACTTGTGTCAACAATTTTGGATTCTTTATTGGTGCAACACCAGACAACCTCCAAGATCTGCAAGAAGTGGTTGGAACTCCCGAAGCACCCAACTCAATCCCCGGGATTTGTGGCATCAAAATTTTCATGGGTTCTTCAACAGGAACATTGCTTGTCAACGAGCGTGAAGCCCTCAATCAAATCTTTTCATCAACGGGGGGCCTTATCGCCGTTCACGCTGAGGATGAAGCACGGTTGAACGAACGCTACCCGACCTTCAAAGATCGCACTGACATGGCAGCACACGCGGAATGGCGTGACGATGTCACTGCTCTATTGGCAACTCAACTTGCAGTCGAACTTGCTGAAACGCACAACCATCGGCTCCACGTTCTCCACCTCACTTCTGGATTGGAAGCGGATTGGTTGGTTGGAAGAACAACCCTCCCGAGTGAAGCAAAGGGTGGGGCCATCATCACCACCGAAACATTACCTCAACATTTGACCTTCACCGAGACTGACGTGGAGAGGGAAGGCGTTCGACTGAAAATGAACCCTCCAATTCGCTACCAGGATGATTTAGACATTCTTTGGCGTCGCATCCATGATGGTACCGTGCAGTGCATCGCCACTGACCACGCACCGCATACCCTCGAGGCGAAAGCGAAAGGGTTCCCAGCAGCTCCAAGCGGTATGCCAGGCGTAGAGACATCTCTCCCTGTGATGTTGACACACGCAAGTCAAGGCAGATGCACCATCGAGGATGTTGTGCGATGGATGTCGACCAATGTGGCTGATTGCTACAACATGGATGGAAAGGGCGAATTACGCACTGGATTTGATGGCGATCTTGTTCTGGTGGACATGGAGAATGGAGCGACGGTCGAAGATGAACATTCATGGACACGGGTTGGTTGGAATCCATTCAGAGGAAGGACGCTCGTGGGCTGGCCAATGGTGACCGTAGTTGCTGGTGTCCCTGTGTTTGAACGTACCTCTGCGACAGGTCAAAAAGGTGCAATTTTGGTACAACCGGGGGAAACTGGGCAGCCAATTCACATGTCGCCTTGGTGAGAAACCCACAATCTAGGTATTTTTTCGTAAATTCGGGATAATATAAAATATCAATACGAGAAATTCCCTATTGAGGAATACCTATGGGTTGGATTGAAGAAAATATTGGAGAAGGCTATCAACAAGTGATCATCGGCGTACTGCTGTTCATTGTTGGTGCAGCGATGGGCTGGATGGAAGCAGCTGATGATGTCATGAGTGCAGCAGACGTCTATGTGCCGGCGTTATTGATGCTCTCTGGTGCTATGGTGACCCTTTTGGGCATCTCTTTTGGCACTGGACATGAGGACGACCGAACCAATGATTTGATGGATGCCATCAATGAATTGACAGCGCGCATGAACACCATGATTGGCGGCGAAGAAGAGTGAAACACTCACAGTCCGTATAAGCGGCTGTACTTCGACTCTACATAACGCAGGAATGGCTCCGGACTTGGAGCAGATCCAGTTGCTGATTCGATCAATTCTGCTGGGGTCATTTTGCTGCCTTGAAGATGGATTTTAGGACCCAACCACTGCAAAAGAGAGGACCAATCTCCTGATTCAACGATTTGGTCGATGTCTCCGAGTTCATCCGCCATCGACTCAAGCAATTGTGCAGCGTAGAGGTTTCCAAGCGTATAGGTCGGGAAATAACCAAACGCTCCCATGGACCAGTGAATGTCTTGAAGGCATCCTAACCGGTCGTTGGGAACATCAACGCCAAACCAAGATTTGAACATTGAATTCCATGCAGAAGGAAGGTCTTTTACCGTCAAATCTCCATTGAACAGTTGCTTTTCAATTTCATAGCGCAACATGACATGGAGGTTGTAGGTCACTTCGTCGGCTTCAACACGCACAAAACCAGTCGAGACATTGTTGGCCAAGCGATTGAGCGTCTCTGCGTCCCATGATGGAGCGTCAGGGAAATGTTCGGTGAACCACGGAAGGATCGCCTTCCAAAAAGCAGGAGTGCGTCCAATTTGATTTTCCCAAAAGCGGCTTTGGGATTCATGAACACCTAGCGAAACGGCGGCTCCACGAGGCGTATAGGCGTGCTCTGAGGCCAGTCCTTGTTCGTAGAGGGCGTGACCAGTTTCATGCATGACGCCGTACAGACAGGAAAAAGGCTCGCTCAGATCATAGCGGGTAGTAAATCGTGTGTCACCGGGCCATAGTCCTGCTGAAAACGGGTGTGTTGATGCATCCATGCGCCCTGCTTGGAAATCAAAGCCCATGGCTTCTGAGACCTTGGTGCAGAATGCGGTTTGTTCTTCGATGGGAAATTGAAGGTGCTCAGGCCATTCAGGGTCCGGATTGGATGCTTTAGCGGCCATGATCTTGTCAAGCAGAGGCACAAGCCTTTGGCGCAAGCCTTCGAACAATGGATCGTAATCTGCGACGGTCATGCCAACTTCAAACTCATCAAGAAGGGCATCATACGGGGTGCCTTCGACTTCAAGATAGGCAATTTTTTCCTTCGTCATTGAAATCAACTTCTCGAGGTGAGGTTCGAACGCTGAGAACTCTGATTCTGCTCTTGCTTTTTGCCAAGCCATCATGGCTTCGGACTTGGTTCGAGCGTAATCTGCGACAAATTGCTCGGGGAGTTTCATCGCTTTGTCATGCGCTCGCCGCATTTCTCGAACATTGGCTTGCTGATCTTCATCAAGGCTCTCAAGCGTTGCTAAATCATCAATCATACGGCCAAGGTTCGGGGATACAAGACGGCTGTGTGCTTCTTTAGCGAGCCATGAAAGCATATCGGCGCGGGCCGCAGCCCCTTTCTCAGGCATGATGGTTTCCCGGTCCCAACCAAGGTGGCCTTGGAGTGCCTGAAGTCGGTGAATGTCTTTAACGGCAACAATGAACTCGTCGTAAGTGCTCATGGTTTCACCAACATCTCATGGGTCATGAACGCTCGCATCTGAAAACTTCCTGCGGTTGGTGAGCAACGAAAGTCAACAATCCTGCCACACCTTCAAGATACAGAGCGTTCTGGTCTTATCATGGCCAAGGGACGCTCTGAGAAGGAGGACTCAAAGGCCATGAATGAAGACCACGAAATTGAGCAAGCAGTTGCGGAACTCGAGGGCATCAGAGCCCCTCGAAACATCAAAGCGACCGCCCTGGAACTTCCAGAAATTGACGATAAAACTCCATTTGAAGAACTTTCGAATGAAGAAGTTGCAAAACACTTGCAGCGAAGTGGGAAAATGGTCATCAACACATGCATGGACATACGAAGAGGCGAAAATGTGCTGATTGTCTGCGATCCCACGACTGGAGACATCGGCCAAGCCTTGCACGAGGCTGCAAACGAGCGCTCAGACCGCGTGCTGCTCATCGTCATGCCAAAAGCACGACACCATGGCGAAGAACCTCCAACGCCTGTTGCGAACCTCATGCGTCAACAGCAGGTCGTTATTGCGCCCACACGTTACTCCCTCACTCACACCCGCGCTGTGCGTCAAGCCCTCAAGGATGGCGCAAGGGTGGCGACCATGCCTGGGATGACCAATGAAATGTTTAGCCGAGGTGGTATGTCAGCTGATTTCACTGAGGTCAAACGAAGGATTGGGGACCTGCAGCCACATTTGCGCAGGCGTCGAATCCTCAATGTCAAATCCGAACAGGGTACAGACGTGACCTTTGAAGTCAACTGGCGTGAATGGAAACTTGATGACAATGGAATATGCAATCGACCTCGAATGCTCACAAACCTTCCCGCAGGCAAAGCCTTCATCATGCCAAGAGAAGGAACGATGAATGGAAAAGTTGTCATCGATGGCTCTTGGGAATCGAATCTTGTCGATGAACCTGTGACGTTGACGATCGAAGCAGGCATGGTTGTCGACGTGACGGGAGGGACAATCGCTGCTTCAATTCGACAGGAATTCGGCGAGGCAGCAGGGCGTTTGAGGGCCAAAGATCGAGAGAATGTATGGACGGTCGCTGAATTTGGTTTTGGTATGAATCCTCAAGCACGCTTGTTCGGCAATGTGCTTGAAGATGAAAAAAGGCTTGGCACGTGCTATTTTGCAGTCGGTGACAACACTGCTCTCGGCGGCACCTCCTCTGTCGGGATTCATATTCCTGGCGTGCTTAGAGAGCCAAGTTTGTGGTTTGATGACACCCATGTGCTCGACAAGGGCAGGTTCCTATTGGAACTCTAATCATTGAACGTTGTTTTGAGTTCCACAGATTGGACAGAAGCGCCAATACGGATCAAGGCCAATGCCGCAGCCTCGGCACATCACGCCTGAACGGATGGTTGGTTGAACAGAAGGCATCGTTGGATGCGGTTGATTCCATTGGTGGGTTGGTTGTTGGTTCCAGCCTTGCTGTTGATTCCAGCCTTGCTGCGACTGTTGTTGGGGTTGCTGTTGGTTCCAAGCTTGTTGCTGAGGCTGGTTCCAGGCTTGTTGTTGAGGTTGCTGTTGTTGAGGCTGCTGTTGTTGCTGAGGCTGGTTCAACGGTTTTCGAATGGGAGCAACAGGACGAGGAAGAGATGAGGCTTTCTCTGCTGCTGGAGATGACATGAATTCCGACAAAGAAACGCTTCCATCGCCATCAGTGTCTGCTTCGGCATGGAGTTGGGTTGCTTCTTCAAGCGTGGTGCCTGTGGCGACTGCCAACTCCTCGATGGAGAGTTGCTCACTTCCATCTGTGTCGGCGGCAATGAAATGTTCTGCAGCACTGGTGAATAATTCCTCTTCTGAAATTGGCATTTCAAGTGGTGAGAGGGGTTCTTCGACTGCCGATGTCGATTCCAAGTCAGCCTGGACCTCGACTGCCTCCTCCGTTTTAGGGTCTGGAATCTGTTCCTCAACCATAGGCGGGGCCTCAGCAGGTGCTGTCACAACCTCTTGTTCTGGTGTAGGTGTGGAGGGTGCGGGCGCAGGAGAGGTTGCTTGCTGCTCCTCATTCAAGCCGAGATCAAACGCTCCTGCAAATGCATCCTGAGTGGCCTTTGCAACTTGCTTTTCGTTGCTTGTATCCACCACAGGTTCGACAGAAGGTTCAGCCATCACCGTTGGAAGTTCAACCTTGGATGGTGCCGGTTCTTGGGCCCCTGGCAACGGCACTGCAGTCTCTTTTGGCAACGGAACGGGTGATGGTTCAGGAGCAGGTGATGGTTCAGGAGTCGCACTGGATGCTTTTGCCGGCGTCGGTGCTACTGGCTTGGGGACAGTGACAACACTGGCCGAGGAAGCCTCTCCGCTCGCCAGAGTGGGAATTGGAAGCGCATGCCCCGCCACATCGAGGGCAGCCTCTAACTCACCAGCAATGGAAAGTAAAGCCTCTTGGTTCCCTGCAGGGTCTGCCAGAGCAGATTCAATGCCATCCAAGTAACGGGTAACTTCGCCTTTACCACCGGTTGCGTAAGCAATGGCCAGCAGTTTGAGGATTTTCATCGGATCTGCCAGAACGGTAAGTTTCGCTAGGTCACCCTCAGAAAGGCCTGGGTTGTTGGTGGATTCCTCACCAGAAGAATTGACGAGCCCGAGGTGGGAAAGCAATGGATCTGGCATAGTCATGATGCCGAGATGGCCTGCGACGAGGTAGTAAATTTCACCACCTTCGCATTGGATGCGCTCACTTGCAGCGGTAAAATCAAACTCGCCCGGAAGCAATACAATATCTGAGAGCACTTCGAAGAATTTCTCCATGGCTTCAACGCGGTCCATTGCCATGAGCGTATGGACCATGTCGGATGATTCCGTGATGCCGAAGTATGCAGCAGCATCATCAACTTCAATGCCATCAGGCAAAGATTCTCCAGGCAATTCATCGACCATGATTCAACCGCCTATGGCCTGTCCATTTGTGTCTCGTTCTTGAGGGTGATGCCTTCAATCATTGGCTCATCGACTCCTTCCTAAGTCAAAA
>QQSI01000059.1:0-18104 GCA_003602645.1 Candidatus Poseidoniales archaeon
GCTGCCTCGCTGTTCACGGAGCCTTTCTGAGTGGTTGGTTCCCAAAGGGCGGGGCCCGAACTTGTCTTTCCATCAAGAGATGGAGCATTCTCGTTGTGGTTAATCTCATCTTCGCCATCCAATACATTGCGCTCGCCTGCGAAAAACTCAACATCGTCTTCATCGTATTCTTTGTCCCCAGCACCGGAGGGTGTTGGATCGAGGTGAACAACTGCACCACCCGCGCCATGGATTGCCTCATAGGCCAAGACATCACCTGTGAGGTTGTTGCGGTTGCCGTTCATTCCAGATAGCCACCACATAGGCTTGAATGCTACAACCTTCTGAACCCGAATTTGCTTGTGAATTGTACGCGAGAGTTGTCCGACATCTTCGAGCCTTCCTTCCCCTAAAAACTCCAGAATCTTCCTGTTCCACTCGTCGTCTTTCAAGGAATGGATTTTGTCATCCTTTGGTTCAATTGGTGCTGTGAACATCCTGTTGGAAAGGGACATTGCGGTTACAGCGACAGCTTTCCGACCAGTGGCTTTGATCACATCGAGGCAAGATTTAGCCAGCACCGTTGTCTCTGCCCTGTTAGCGTACACGTTGGATGAAACAATCACTGCGGGTATGGCGTTGTCTGGATTGAGCAGTTTGAGGGCAACAACTGAACCCACATCGATTGGGAACCCGGTGTAGTTGATGGTCCGAGATTTTAGCCCTCGTTTTTCGTTCGCTGTGTTCCACGCTTCGGCGAAATCTGCATCGATTTTGAATGAGTAAGGAATAGAGCCCAAATCGTGGAAGTCATGGTCGACCATCACCCATTCTGGATTAGGATCCGCCTGAATTTGGTGGCCAATGATGCTCGGCCATGTCGTGGAATATATGACCAGCAGGTCTGCGTCAGCATCTTTGATGCGCTGTGCTGCATCATCGAAGGCATCTCGCAAGCGTTGCCAACCATCGTTTTGCTCAGGAACCAGCACCGTGTGCGGGTGAACTGGGACGATGTAGGACCCAACCAAACGACCCTCAGTCATTCAACCGCCCCCGAGTGTTGGCGTTCTGGCCATTCTACGATGGCGTTGCCTGTTCCGATGATTGTTCCATAACCATGCAAAATGGCAGGGTAGGTTGGTGTATCGAGTGTCGAAAGCAGCCAGGACAATCCTCCACCGTCGCTTTCGGCGATCGCTTGTTCAGTGAACTCTGGCATTTCGTTGAGGATGCGTTGTGCTTGTCCTGATTTGAAATATTCAATCATGCGCATGTCCCACAGGTGCATAGCATGGCTTGTGATGTGCTCCTTGCTCATGTCCTCTGGAATTGCCGATTCGGTTGTGAAGTGTCGGTGGGAAAGTGAGTTGCTTGCAAGAACCACCACTTTTTTGCCACTTTCCATAATTGCTTCACGTGTGACTTTCCCAAGTTCGATCATCATCTCTTGCATAACTTCAACAGAATAGTAATCCCTTGATCTATTGCTTGAGATGACGACGAGTGGTTTATCCCAACTTGGGTTGAACATATGGCCGGTTGTAATGGTTCCATAGTCCACCCGGAAATCTGGGTTCTCCATCATCTTAACAGCCAATCCGGCTTCTGCTGCCTTGTCGTGAATTCGTTTGGTGAGGTCAACGTCGATGTTCAAATCATAGTGGTAGCGGAATAGATTTGGAAAGACCGGGTCAACCGAGAGGCTTTGGAAATTTGGCAGACCAAGAAAGTGGGTTCCAACATAGGTTTGCCAGTGGGGTGAAAGCAGAACAATGGCATCATATTCCACGTCCTTGAGTGAGTCGCGTAGACGTTCATAGCCCCAACGCAACTGTTCCCATCCGCCTTCGGCAACGGGTTCATTTTGCGGAGGATTCTCAGCGTAGACAAGATGCGGCGGGTGAGGTGCTAAGCATCCTGCCACAATTTCACCTTGCGTCATGATGTGACCCAAGCGCTTGAGGGCTATATCGGCATCGGCGTTTCGCACTGAATGCCAACTGGAGACCCAACACTCAAACAAGGCGGCGATTTCCCACCTCCATGGAGGAAGAGGCCAACACCCCGATCGTACCGATTGACGCTCGGACACTGGTCGATGACCTCAAAACCGGATTCCTTCATATCCTTGGTCCCGCTTTGTTTGGTGCAGGCCTTGGTGGCGCGTGGCAACATTACGCTTTACCAGTCATCGATTCAGTGTACGTCCCAAATCCAGTTCAATTTGCGTTGTTGAGCATGCTGCTTCTTTCACCCCTTACCTATCGTCTGCTGGTCCACACATCGTTTGAGCGTGGGTTAGAGTACACCTTTGGATTCGCACTTTTGAGTCTGCCTTTGTGTGTCGTTTGGTTGTCCGGATGGGGGGCATTGTTCTGTGGAATGTATGCGATCTTATTGGCATGGGCCGCTCTATCAATGCTCTGGGGCCGTCGACAATTGCCACCGTTTTCCTATGGGATATGGCACGCTATGGGCGTGGATTTGGGTGCTTTTGCAGGCGCAATTGTGATGTTTCAAATCCTCTAATTACGAAGTGTAACTTTCTGAATCGTTTGGGAAATCCCCTGATCGAACATCATCGCAATAACTCGTGATGGCAGAGTTGATGTCTTCTGCGAGGTTGAGGTATCGGCGTAAGAAACGAGGTGAGAAGTCCATGGTGATTCCTAACAGATCATGGAGAACCAGCACTTGTCCGTTGCAGTCCGGCCCAGCACCGATCCCGATGGTTGGTATTGCGATCGATTCGCTCACTCGCTTGGCCAGTTCACGGGGAATTTTTTCAAGAACGATTGCAAAACAACCAGCCTCCTCAAGCAATTTCGCATCTGCAATTAATTTCTCTGCTTCTTCCTCTTCCTTTGCCCGCACAGTGTAGGTACCAAACTTGTAGATGGATTGAGGTGTTAGACCGAGGTGCCCCATCACAGGAATTCCCGCAGTAAGGATTCGTTCGATGGATTGAATGATTTCTGAACCCCCTTCTAACTTCACAGCATGGCCTTCAGCCTCTTTCATAATCCGAATGGCTGACTCAAGTGCGATTGCAGAATTCCCTTGATAGGTTCCAAACGGCATGTCGACCACAATAAGGGCCCGGTCCACTGCTCGTTGAACACACTGTGCATGGTAAATCATGTGATCGAGGGTCATTGGTACGGTGGTCACTTGACCAGCCATCACATTGGATGCGGAATCCCCGACGAGAATAACATCGACTCCGGCTTGGTCGACAAGTTTTGCTAATGAGTAATCATAGGCTGTGAGCATGGTTATTTTCTCTTCCGCACGCTTCATCTCCAGTAGCGTGTGGGTGGTGACCTTACGCGCATTGCGGTGTACGGACATGGTTCTCCCACCGTTGCATGTGTCTTGAAACCCTCGCCAGCGGTGTCGACCGTCATTCTTCCTCGTAGGAAGCAGACAACTGATGCATTAATTCAGCGAGGGCCTCTTCTTCATCGGCGCATGACAAAACCTGTTGTTTTGATTCGAGGCCATTTAGAACGAGTGCCGCAACCGTATAGACTGAATTCGGGTCTTCATCGATGACATGCTCAACACGTTCTGCAACCCATGAATCTAGAATTTGCTCATCGATTCTTAACACGGCACCAATTCTGTTCAACACCCCGTTCAAGACATCCTTCAACATCAGTTGATGTTGTTCCGTTGTGGCCTCAATGGTGGGTTGGAATCGAACATCGGCCGAAATGTACAGTTTGCGATGCTCCGCTTCTTCGGGGATGTGGTCGAGTAGGGTCTGAACATCAGGAAACATTCCATCATGGGGGATGAGCGGCTGCATCGTTGGGTGTTCAAAGGGAGGGAGTGCAGGTTCAATCACGCGCTCAATTGTGAACCTTCGCCGCCCTACAATGGAGATAAAGTGGTTGCTTCCTTTGGTATCGTGTTCGAGGATTTCAGCTTCACAGCCGTATGTTCTAGGTCCATCCCAGTGATTCGTTGGTTCAAATGGATCGTTTAGCACGAGTCCGAAATTTCGACCATCGAGAACACAATCATCCAACATTTGCCGGTACCTTGGTTCAAAAACACGAAGTTCCTGGACCTCCCCTGGCATGAGCACCATCGGTAAAACGAACAATGGAAGCGACGCATGGGCTGTCATAAGAGGGAATTGAGAGTATTTCCTTTTGAACATGTGTTCTGAATCGAAGATTCAATTTTGGTTTTGGACGCAAATATTGGTGGTTTCCGAAAAGAAGCCCATCGACCATTGGCCTCCTTCACGTCCTACGCCAGAATTTTTGACACCGCCGAAAGGTGTTCGAAGGTCCCTGTGGAGCCAAGTGTTGACCCAGACAATCCCGGTTTCGATGGTTTCAGCGAGTGCTCTNCCCTTCGCTGTGTCGGATGTCCAGATTGATCCGGCCAATCCGTACTCCGTTGCGTTCGCCATTTCAGTCGCTTCCTGAAGGGTCTCAAATGTATGAATTGTAACCACAGGGCCAAAGATTTCCTCTGTAGCGCACCGAGAGAGATGACTCAGTCCGGCGACGACCGTCGGNGCAAGGTATGCTCCATTGTCATCGGGNCCGACCGGTCCAGTCATGGTGCGTGTGCCGCCGGTAAGGATCGTCCCTCCTTCTTCTAGAGCGAGATCGATGTATGACTCGACCTTGTTGAGATGATCCATTGAAATAACCGTACCAATTTGTGACTCTTCTTCGGCAGGAGCACCAATTTTCATCGAGGACACTGCCTCGACAAACGCTGCGTTAAATTCCTCTGCAATGCTTGCTTGAACCAAGATTCTTGATCCACACAAACACACTTGTCCTGAATTGGTAAATGCGGCGCGAACTGCGCCATTCACTGCTTGTTCCATGTTCGCATCATCAAGCACAATGGTCGCATTCTTTCCACCGAGTTCGAGTGATAATTTCTTGAACATTGGTGCTGCAGTTGCTGCGACAATACGTCCTGTTGCAGTCCCTCCAGTGAAGGAGATACCGTTGATGGACGGGTGTTCAAGGATCCCTTGACCAACCTCTGGGCCAAGCCCGTGAACCAGATTGAAGACGCCGCTTGGTAACTGCAACTCGTCAAGCGTTTCCGCTAAAATATTCGCCGTGAGCGGGGTCATTTCGCTTGGTTTAGCGACGATGGCGTTGCCCATCAGCAGGGCAGGTGCGACCTTCCAAGAGAGCAAATACAGAGGTAAATTCCAGGGCGTGATTAAACCAACAACACCCAAGCCATTGCGATGGACATAATTCATGGCATCATCCATTTCAAAGGTCATCTCTTTTTGTGTTCTGGCAAATGAAGCAAAGAAGCGGAAATTTTCAACAGATCTTGAGGCATCAACACGCCGCGCGAGCGAGATTGGTTTTCCTGTGTCTAAGGATTCGGCTTGAGCGATTTGTTCATGTTTTGTTTCGAGGGCATCCGCAATCGTTTCAAGCCAGGTGATGCGTTCGGCCATAGACGTTGCATTCCAGCCCGATTGGGCTTGTTTTGCCGCAACAGCTGCAGCCTCGACATCGCTCGACTTAGATCGTGGAATAGTGGCAATTACCTGCCCGTTTGCAGGATTGATGTCTTCCAAAGTTTCTCCGTCTTGAGCATCAACGAAGACTCCATCGATGTAATTTTTCAAGTGAAGCATCGTTCAGGCCTCCACATCGTAGAGCCACCTGTCTTCGTCAGGGTCCCATTCATCCCATGTCGGTAATGTTTCCAAGCGTTCAAGGTATTGTTCGGGGACAATNCCAGGGACGATAAATGCCTTTTGGCGGTGCAATGGGTATGGGTTTCGAAGGTTGATTCCTAGCACACCAAGGACCGCCCGAGCGACATACCAAGTGGCTTGTGAATTCCAGCCATGNGCGATTTTGACGACGATTCCAAGTCCCTTTGGGTAATCTGGATGTTCAATTGCAAGGCCAAGCAACCCATCTGCGCCTTCTTTGGCGATGACTTTTCCTTCCCCAGCCTTGAGAACTGTGGAATCGAGACGATTGAAACCGCCAACCAAGTCTGGATGACGGACCATTGCCTCCCAAATCCAGTCCTTGTCTTTGTCTCGCACGAGCCCAGCATAGATTTGTGCAAGTTCTGCAACTGTGTTTGAAACGGTTGGCAAACCGCAACCGTCCTTTGCAATCCTCAAAGGACTCCAGTCCTCACCAAGGTAGGTGCGAATTTCTCTCATGTAGGCGTGAAAGACTTCATGGGTCGGCAAGGTGTATCCTGCACGGTTCCAACCCTTTTTTCTGCATCCATGTAGGATCGCAGCATGTTCTCCCGAGCAGGTGTGAAACCAACGTCGCGGGCGTCTGACCTGTCGGCCAAATTGAATCAATGGTACATCAAGCGGGGTGAGCATTAGAGGCCATTCTTCTTCAAAAAGCAAGGATTGTGCCGCTGCTACGTGTTCGGTATCCCCGTTATGAGAGGCGACTGCGATCGCTTTCTGTTCCCACGTCGTTTCTTCAAGCTCCTTCGTGAAGGCCTTCAGCATGAACGGTTTCATCATCGATCGACCATAGCACAAGACGTTTCCACCAAACGAGTGGATGACCTCATCACCATGTGCCCAAGCAACCGCACCATGAATCGTTGTTTCAGAAACACCATTGCGCCGGTAATCAACCAGAGGCTCCCACGCCACTTCACGCCCAGTGGGAATGCCTTCAACTTGCTCGCCCAATGGGCTGTCGGGGTACATTGCGCTGCCTGGTCGGCCGGGTTCAACTGCGGAAGGAGTGCCATGTTCAATCGACAATACTTCCACCTCACCTGTCCAACCGTGTTTCCACGAGGGGTACAACCTGTTCCATGTACGCTTCCATGTCCCGGCAGACACGGTCTGAATCGTGATTGAAGAAATCGAACCATGCCATAATGCGGTCTTCCGGGTGGAATCGTTCAATCATTTGTTGTGCCACTTCCTCTACGTTACCGATCAGAGCGTTGTTAGCTGCATTGCTCACTTTATTCGGATCAATGGTCCCTTCCAGCGCGTTCCAATACGCGCCAAGAGCGGCCTCGGCTTCTTGATGAGCGGCTGTGCTTTGCTGCTCTGGAGTCAATCCCTCCTCTGCGTTGAGGAATACGAATGAAGTTCGTGGCATATCACTGCGTTGCCATGCACCCCCACTTGGATGGAACACTTCCGCCATTCGAGCGTGTGTTGCTTCGATGACCTCCGGTTTTGTTATTGAAAGATTGAACACTTTGACCGGCAGAACGGTGTTGAGGAACGTTTGGGCGCGAGGGTCATGGGTTCCGGCAACCAGTTCTAACAGATCCCTTCTGAAGTGACTCGGTACGATTTTGAGGTCTTCGAACACATAGCGGCGAGGGATATGAATCTCTTCAGGGGCAGATTTGAGGTCTTCGAATTCAATGGCAGCATCCTGGACTTTTTTCCAATCTTCATCAGACCGGAAATTGTTCCGAGTGAGAATTGTTTCGTATGTGTCCAATGAATTCACAACGTCACCCCTTAGCAAACGCAAGAATATGTCGCCTGCCTCCATAAAGATTTGACCGCGAAGCGCTGGCCATGCTGCTTCTTCAATCGCATTTCTTGGCACGATGCCGTACGGTCTGGCCATAAATTCAAAGCGTCCAGCCGAGAATCCTACGTGGAGTTTACGATGTTCGTTCGGGTTCAGCCCATGCAGTTGTAGCGTGTTCGCAATTCGCTCGGCTTGGGCGATGGGGCCGCCGGAGGCCAGAATCGAGACCACTGCACTGCCAATTTCAATTGATTTCGTCCTTCTAAATGACTCCATTGCAAGTTGCGGAAAGTCCGTACATAGTCCGACTTCGCCTTGCCAGTGAGGCACGACAGGGCGGCTGTTGCTCTTCTGTGTTTCAGTTGAAAGGTGGGCTTGAGCAATCCATCCAACACCGAAACCAAGGCGATCGGCGCACTCCAATTGTTGAAAGTAATGTTGGAACATTTCGTTCTCTGTCGGCACTTGACCCGCCGCATCAGGGGTCTGGCTGATTGAGAAAAAGATGTCATGGTCCATAGGTGGCACCGGTCTTCCCAGACGAAGCCACATCATAACGAGTGTGGCGGAATCGTTTGACAAAATGACGTAATCTTCACTTGTCATCCGGGGATTTTTTGAATTCAGTGAGCGCTTCTATGCGCTGGCGTACAGCGATTGGAGTTGGCAATCCAGCGTTGATGAAGGCATGTAGGCAATCTGAAAGCTGAAGCATTGCCGTCTCATAGTCTTCTTCGATTTCTGCAATGTCTGCAAGACCCCATCGGGCAACAAGCTGACCAGAAAGATCTTCCAATCCCACAGCAAGATCAAGCGATTGAGTGTAGAGATCTTTTGCGGCATCAAATTGCCCAAGTGTGGCTTGGCTGTGGCCCATATCCGCCATGGCTTCCATTTGGCCTTCTTCGTCCCTCATGTCCATGAGCAGTTCGATTCGTCTAGAGCCGTGAACGAGCGCAGTTTCGTGATTGTGTTGCTTTTTTGCAAGTGCTTCGAGCAAAGCGAGACCGTACACAATCCCATTGTTATCTTTGATGTGTTCTCGAATTCTTAGGGAGCGCGATGCAAACATTTGCGCTTCTTCAAAGGCTTCTTTGGCCATGTGCATCAACGCGACATGGTGGGCAACGGCTGCAGCGAGGTGGTCCCCACCCTCAAGCAGTTCGCTTTGTGCTGTTAATTCAGCAAAAAGGTCGATGGAAGCACCTGTCAATTTGAGGTGTTCAAATTCGGCCCAACCCGTCTCAATTTCGTCTGTTGCGTTTGATTTGGCATGCGTCAATAACCGTTCGGCTAGTGGTTCATCTTCAAGTTCGATCGCAAGCGGAATGAGGCGCAATGCAAGGGGTGTGTTGATGTGATCCATTGCCCCGCCCTCGGTCAGCATGTCCAATATGCGCCTCGCTTGTTCTGCGGTCACTTCGCCGTCCATGGTTGACGGCTGTGGCTCCGCGTCAAGAACGTATCTCTTCAGCACTGGGTACGCTGAACCTTCATACGCACAAAGCGGTTGCCTCCCCTATGGGCAAGTATGACGGATACTTGCAAGGGTTGAGCATCGCAGCGATTCTCATTCTTGCTCCTTTGGCTCTGCAATCTTTGTTGAGCCAAGAAGAAGCCCAAGTGGTCTATGTCGCTGTGCCAGTGGAAAATGAAAACGAAACTTCCCCTTCGGATCCGACCTCGAACGAAGAAGCACGTGCTCCTGAGTTGACTCGAGATGAAGTGGCAAGAATTGCCACCTTCAACATTAAGGTATTTGGCGAGACAAAGATGGGCAAACCAGAGGTCGTTTCGGTCTTGGTTGATACCGTGCTACGCTACGACTTAGTCGCCATTCAAGAAATCAAAGACATCGATCAAACGGTTCCTTATGATTTTCTTGATGCCATCAATAACCGCAGCAGCAGCCCTTGGGCTATGCTTCTGAGTGAGCGCTCAGGGCAACAAGAAGATGATCGTTCTTCACAAGAGCAGTACGCCTTCTATTACAACACATCAATGTTTGAGCCAATTGGCAATGGTACATTGTTTAACGACAGTGAAGATGATGCGTTCCAACGAGAACCATTTCAGGCGCGTTTTTCTTTGATTAACGAAACTGATAACGCCTCGAGTTTTGATTTGAGTCTGATTACTGTTCACACCAAACCGGCAGCGGCCGTTGATGAGATCAACGCCATGGGGGAGGTTGCGTCCCGTTACCTCGCCGAGCACCCCGATGAGGAAGACCTTGTGCTGCTCGGTGATTTTAATGCCGATTGCACCTATGCTTCGGAGCAAGATTTAGCCAATTCAGCGCTTGCAGGCGGCAATTTCACTTGGATTGTTGGCAACGATGCAGACACAACGGTCGCATCGAGTTCATGCGCCTATGACCGAATCTTAACGACAGGAGACTTGAGCGGTCGCATGACAGGGAACTGGGGCATCGATGAAGTGTTCACCAGCAGCAATGTCTCAGATCATTACCCGGTTTGGTTCGACATTCGCCGATGATCAGATGCTTCGCAATCGTCCACCGTCAACGGCCAAACTCACACCTCGAATGCCGCCTGATGCGGGCAATGCAAGGAAGGAAATAGCGCTGGCAGTTTCCAATGGATCGATCAACCGCTCAATTGGGACTTGGCCAAGCCAACCAGCCTGGACCTCCTCAAGTGATTTACCAGTTCGTTCTTGAATCGATGCTGCAAGCGAGCCCAGGCGACTGGTGTCGGTAAAGCCAGGCAGGACATTGTTGATGGTGATGCAAGGTGCAAGTTCCCTTGACAATGTCTTGGACCAAGACGCCATGGCTCCACGAAGTGTGTTTGACAGTCCGATGTTTGGTATTGGTTCCTTTACAGATGTTGAAATGATTTGGATAATACGTCCGTAACCTTCGCTTTCCATTCCAGGGACGAGCAGTTGTGTAAGGGTGTGAGCAGCATGGAGATGGCGCTTGAAAGGCGCTTCAAAATCATCGAGATGGTTGGCCAGCAGTGGGCCGCCGGGTGGGCCTGCTGCGTTGTTGATGAGAATATGGACGTTGCCGCGTTGCTGCAGAAGAATAGGAAGAGCTGCCCGGATTGCTTTCTGATCCTCAAGATCCAGAGCTAGGCTTGCATGATCGCCTTCTCCGAGCACAGCAAGTTCTTCACATAGACTCAATAGAGCATCTGCGTTTCTAGCGCTCACGGTAACGTTCGCTCCTGCTTTGGCCATCATTTGGGCTGTGGCTCGACCGATGCCTTTGCTTGCACCACACACCAACACATGCTTTCCTTTCAGAGCGGTTGTTGCATATGGAAAGTCGTTACCAAGCAGGTCCATACCCTGCCCAACGGGTGCTTCGTCATAGGTGTTCGGATGGTTTCTAAAGCCAATCACGGATGGCATTGAGTTGCACCAACCAATCATCGCTGGCCACATCAATGATGGAATAATGGTCACCAGGAAGCCACAACTTCTGAACTTCAATGCCCTTTGCTTTCATGACCCGCGCATAGGTTTCGGATTGATCTCTTGGTACATCCACATCCCGTTCGCCATGGACGAGCAAAAGTGAGGCATCAGCAGGGTGGTCGACAGGATTCAATTGTCGCCAGAGGTCAGGTGTCGCTTCAGGACTTGAGCCAATCCATCTGCGGACTGCATCTCCTTCGTCAGATAGTTTGGCTTGGTCTGCACTCAACAAGTCGGTGATGGGTGCCTGAGCGATCGTGAGCCACGGTCGCCGTTCGGCTTTTGCTGCCAACATCAACGCAAGATGGCCGCCTGCCGAGTGGCCCATGATCATCGAGCGAGTGATGTCAATGCCTGGAAGCAAGGCGAGTTGGCCCCATGCGCGCATGACGTCTGAAAGGGTGTCCATCCAAACGCCTTCATCCCCGTCACTCCATCCTTTGAATTCAATGTTCCATGCTGCGATTCCTGCTTCAGCTAAATCATCGGCAATAGGTCGCATGAGTTCACTCGTCCACTGAGATTTCCAAAAACCTCCGTGGATTAACATGATGCAGGGAACACCTTCTGACTTCTGAAAGGGCGATGGGTCATCAGGCATGTGCAGGTCAGCAAACTGCCAATCTTCAGCACCCCACTGCATCCGGTCAACGCCCATGTCCTCCATTGCAAGGGTCTTCCCTATCACCTTGCCTCATGTCTGGCAAGAGTTCAAAGAGTAGGTGACGCAGCGTGGAAGCATGACTAATCCACTGGATATTGAGTTTGAAACGATGACAGGTACAAAAACGACACTCCGCGCCATCGGCGGCGAATCAACGACAACTTGGGTGGTTGTTAACGTGGCAAGCGCGTGTGGATTTACGAGGCAGTATGCTGGCTTACAGGCCTTATCGCAACATGAAGGGGTCACCGTTGTAGGCTTTCCATGCAATCAATTCGGAGGTCAAGAACCTGGCACTCATGCTGAAATATGTTCGTTCACTGAGGAAAAATACAACGTCACATTCCCACTCATGGCCAAAATCGATGTCAAAGGTGACAACAGCGCCCCGCTGTTCCAGGCGTTAATCTCCCGTTCGGAAAACACAGATAATATCCGTTGGAACTTCTCCAAATTCGTCATTGACAGTGAAGGATCTGTCACCAGGTTCGGCTCTCGCGATGAGCCTGAGGACCTGCTTTGATTCGATGTAAAGATGCTTATTCCGAAGGATCAAATCGGTGATCTAGCAGAAGATTTGGAAGCGATGCAGTGGAACCTGTTTGTGCCGTGTCGATTGCCCACTGCACCAGCGCTTGATAGTGGCTTTCATTGCTGAGTTTTCCGAGCCATGTACGACCGTGTTCAGAGGTTAAGAGCGTAACATTGTGCATGCGACAAGGGCCGAGGCATGAGGAAATTGTGAGGTTCACCTTTTCAGCAAGTTCGTGTTTCTTCCAAGCCTCTCTAAGCAGTTCAGCTGGGACCTCATTGTGGCCTTTTTCTATGCGTCCGCAACAACAGCCGTCGCAAACATAGACATGAGCAGGCACGTGTCAATCCTCCGATTGATCGGGATCAGCTGATGCTTCCGCAGCTGGTTCAAGTGGTGGGAACGGGTTGTCAAATTCCCTCCATGATTCGATTCCTTCATTGGCAGTTTCCTCGTCAAGGAGGCAAGCATCCAAGCGTGCTCGAATTTTTTCTTCGTCCATTTCTTGACCAATGAAGACCAGCATCTGCTTTCTATCTCCAAACACTTCATGCCAATCTGGCTGTTGATCGGGGCGTTCGCCGTCGGGTATGTCCCAATTTTCTTTTGGCATTGACGACCACCAAAATCCAACTGGTTTGACGCTGTTGACGCCACCGGCTTGGGCCCATTCGTAGGCAATTCGATGGCCTGCTGCAACCCAGAAGAAGCCCTTGGAACGCAGGATGCCTTTCCAGTTGTCCTTGTCGGTAAAGAATGCATCAAGGCGGTGTGCATCGAATGGGCGTGACGTTCTGTAAGTGAAATTCGAGATTCCATACTCCTCAGTTTCTGGCGTGTGTTCGCCTTGTAATTCACGAATCCATCCTGCAGATGCTTCGGCTTTCTCATAATCAAACAATTGGGTGTCAAGCACTCGTTCAAGAGGTACTTTGCTTTGTGTGGTTGGAATGATTTCAGCACCAGGGTTCAACGCATGGATGATGGCTTCAACCTCGAGGGCCTGTTGTTCATTCACTAAATCGAGTTTGTTCAAGACAATCACATCAGCAAATTCAATCTGATCGATCAGTAAATCTGTTACTGTTCGTTGATCATGCTCACCCAATGATTCTCCTCGCTCTTGAAGCGCCTGAGCTTGATTGTAATCATGCAAAAAATTAGCAGCATCAACGACTGTTACCATCGTATCGAGTCTTGATACTTGGCTCAAACTCACGCCTTCCTCATCTTCGAATGTAAAGGTTTGAGCGACAGGAATCGGTTCAGATATTCCGGTCGATTCAATCAGCAGGTAATCGAATCTGCCCTCTTTGGCAAGTCTTGAGACCTCTTCGAGTAAATCATCACGTAAGGTGCAGCAGATGCAACCATTTGACATTTCGACCAATTTCTCCTCAGTTCGACTGAGTTCAGCGCCACCCCGCTCAATGAGTTCGGCATCGATGTTCACTTCACTCATGTCGTTGACAATCACAGCGACACGTCGTCCTTCGCGATTGTTCAGCACTTGGTTCAGAAGTGTGGTTTTTCCAGCACCCAAGAAACCGGACAGGACAGTAACGGGAAGACGTGTCGATTCTCTTGCTTTTGCTTCACTCATGTGGTCCTTCTCCAGACCATGCCGGCACCCACCCAAATATTAATGTTTTTAAAATTGCTATTAATATGCAGTGTTTGAGGCCGCCACATGGCAAGAAGGGTCCACTTTACGGTGATTTCATGCCTCTGGGTTGAACGCATTGGACTTAAACACCCATCGGAATTCATCTTCTTGAGCGCCATAGTAGGCTTCAACTCTGGAATCGCTCGACATAAAGGCGTGGTACTTCAAAAGTCCAGGATAATTTTGAATCATGTCTTTTTCGATGCCGTCAAATTGCCCCGAGAACATCATGAAGACATTGAGGAAGGCTTTGACATCTGCCAGGGTCATGTCTTCAGTTCCGATCAACCATCCTGTAGGACTTGCTTCGATCACCTTCTCCAAATTGCGCAATGCAACATCGATGGCCCCTCCTTCGACAAAGAGGGCTTGGCGTGCTGCAATTTTTTCATCCAAATCTTCGATGTAAAAAGTAGGGGTGAAATGGACCCTCCAATTGTTAATAATTTCAATCATTTCATCGACCTTTCCTCGAATGAAGAGGTCTTCCGGTTCGATTCCAGCGAGGGTTGCAGCGTACCGCATGAGGGCGTTGGATTCGGCAAGGGTACCCTGTGGTGTCTTTAGGATGGGGAGAAGTCCGTAAGGCAATTCGCCCTGCTCTTTCAAAGCCAGGAACCCTTCTCTGTCAACAGTGGTGTTTTTCCAACTCACTTGAGAGATCTCCAAACAAAATCGGGTGGGTTCAGCGTAGCCGGGCGATGCGAAGTAAATCAGTTCGTGCATGGCCGATGCTGAGATGACCGGCTCTTGAACAATCGGGTCGTATTCTCAAGGGCTGACACGTCGGCGGTCTCGTGGGAAGAGGACCGTTTCTCGCACATTCTTCGCACCGGTGAGTTTCATCAAAATACGTTCAACACCAAGCCCCCAGCCTGCATGTGGAGGGACGCCATGGCGGAATCCTGCAACATAGAATTCGAATTCTTCAGGGTCCAAGTCCATTTCTTTGAGGTTCTCAATCAACACATCCATTCTGTGTTCTCGTTGCCCGCCAGAGGTCAATTCGTCGCGACCGAAGTTGAGATCGAAACCACGGCTGAGTTGCTTTCCTGTGCTTCCATCTTCGCCTTCGACATGGTGGATGTAGAACGGTTTGAGGTCCATTGGCCAGCGCGGCAGGAAGTAAAATTGTGGTAAATCTTCTGCGAGCAAATCAGAGTTTTCCGCATCGATGTCATCGCCCCATTCAATTTCTCCCCCTTTTGCCTTTATGGTGTCAATAGCGTCACAATAAGACAACCGTGGGAAAGGTAACTCTGGTACGATGACTTCGATTGGTTCTTCGTCTTGAGTCGCTCTGTAGGCGTTAATCGTTGCAATGTGTGCATTGCATTCATCGTCGGTTTTGATCGAACTCCAAATGTGGTGAATCATGCGCTCAAGGACACCCATGACGTCCTCGTCGTTCGCCCACGAACATTCGATATCAAAGGAAATGAATTCATTCAAATGTCGATATGTGTCGTGTTTTTCAGCACGGAAAGCTGGACCAACTTCGAACACTCGCTCAAGACCTCCAGACATGCACAATTGCTTGAACAATTGTGGCGATTGGTTGAGGAAGGCAGGCGTGTCGAAGTACATCATGGGGAACAAATCTGTTCCTCCTTCGGTGGCAGTGGCGACAATTTTTGGCGTGTGGGTTTCAAAAAAGCCCTCTGAAATGAGGGCTTCCCTTCCATACTGCAAGACCTTACCGCGCAGCTTAAACATGGCGTTGACTTGAGCTCTGCGTAAATCCAGGAATCGATTGTCAAGCCGTGTGTCGAGGGCGACGTGAACTGTGTCGGTGACGCCGAGTGGCAGTGGTGCTTCTGCACGTGCAATCACTACCGCGGAGGTGGCAACAACTTCGTATGCAGGAGGTGGTGTAGGCTCGCCTTCCTTGGTTTTCGGCGGGCGCTTTTGGGACACAGTTCCAGTGAACTGTAAAGTTGATTCTCGGGTCATGCGTTGGACCAAATCGAGGGTCTCATCACCAACGTTGTCACCTTTGAGGAAGATTTGAGTCGTCCCAGTACCATCGCGGAGATCGACAAAACAAATGGCGCCTTTCCCTCTGTTGGCTTCCATAAAGCCAGCAACAGTCACTTCTTGGCCAATTAAATCAGCGCCTAGATCTTGAATTTGGCCCAAAGTGTGGGTGCGATAGGAGGTTGGAACCCATGTGGTCATGTGCCAAGGGCGTCGTGTAGAGGACATCAACCATTCGTTCGTACATTCACCTCAAGCCATCGCGAATGAAACATAAAACTCATAATTATTCTTTTTAGGAATATTCGCTGTTATGGATAAGCGTTCCATTCATATAGTTGCGGTTGAGGGGGGGTGCCATGACAGGCGACCTGTTCTCTTCTGAATCCGTAACCCGCGGCCACCCTGACAAGCTTTGCGATACCGTATCGGATGCGATTGTCGACGCATGTTTGGCCGTTGATCCAAACGCTCGTGTGGCGGTTGAAACTTGTGTAAAAGGCAAAGAAAACATTGGCCTCATTGTGCTTGCAGGTGAAGTTTCACTCAACGGTGCAGCACCAGATTACGAAGCAGTTGCCCGCACCGCAGCCGTCGATGTGGGATACAACTCCCATGACATCGGAATGGATGCAGGTTCCCCTGAGTTGACAGAGGTCCAGGTCCACATTACCACTCAATCTTCAAACATTGCACAGGGTGTCAACAAGGACGGATTGTCACAAGGTGCTGGTGACCAGGGCCTCATGTTTGGGTATGCTTGCACTGAGACCGAATCGTTCGAGGAATTGAAAGGACGGTTTTTCCCACTTGCTGCTGCCCTGTCTCAACGGCTCACACGACGGCTGACTGCCGTTCGGGAACAAGGCATTCTCCCTTGGGCAAGACCCGATGGCAAATCCCAGGTCACGGTAGAGTATGACGAACATGGTGCGGTGGCAAAGGTCCACACCGTGGTAATCGCCATCCAACACGACAAGGCACTCAAGGAACAATTTGATGGTTCAGAAGAAGCAGAACTTGCCCATGTGCGCAGCGAAATTGAGAAGCATGTTGTCCGGTATGCTATTCCCGAAAGTTTGCTTGAGGGGGGTTACATATTGGTCGTCAATGGTACAGGCCGTTTCGCCGATCCTGGTGGTCCTTATGCTGACGCAGGCTTGACTGGGCGCAAAATCATCGTTGATACCTATGGCGGTATGGGACGGCATGGTGGTGGCGCATTCTCTGGAAAAGACCCATCCAAGGTCGATCGGTCCGCAGCCTATGCATCGCGATGGGCAGCAAAGCACGTTGTCGCTGCAGGTCTAGCAGACCGGTGTGAAATCCAACTTGCTTACGTGATTGGTGTGGCTGAACCAGTGAGCGTTCGTGTGGAGACTTTTGGTACTTCCACCCTAGACGACCGACTCATTTCTGACCGTGTCAAGAAAGTCTTCGATTTCAGGCCGGGTGCCATCGCTCGAGATCTGCAACTACTACGTCCAATTTATTCAACCACTGCAGCAGGCGGACATTTCGGAAGGGTCCCCGGGGATGATGGAACATTCCCCTGGGAAGTCATTGATGACGGACGAATTGCAAAGTTGCAATGACGCCTCTTTGCTTCCGAAAGCAAATATTGAGCGGCCCGTAGGGCCGATTCACTCAAGAGGTATGCATCCGTGGCCTGACTTGGTCTTATGTCATCTCGCTCCACTCGTGCTTTGGCCCTCGTCTCGGTTTTGCTTCTAGCAAGCCTCGCTCCTCTTGCGGTGCCTGCTGCTGCTCACAGCGCAATTTTGTTGTCAACAGACACCAGTCATGTGGTGCTTCAGCCCGGCGATGCTACCAACGTCACGCTTACAATCGAAAACAATGGTTCGTCCATCGAATCCTTCAATATCAGCGTGGATGACTCTGGGCTTTCCAATGCATGGACCGTGTCTGCAGTTGATGCAACAGTCGACAATGTGTTCCCAACTTGGACGCGCAACACAACCATTGTTGTCCAATTGGCGACCGGCGCTTTACCATCTGACGGTGGTTCATTCCTCGTCGAAGTGACAGAGCCAGATCAGAACATTACTTCCTCGATTGTTGTTTACGTCAACGTACAACCTTCCTACAATCCTCTGTTGGATTTCAGTTCAAGCGGTCCGTTATTGGAAATGGCAGCTGGGACTGCGGGCAATGTCGCCCTTGATATCACGAATGGCGGTTCTGTAGCAGATACCCTTCTTTTAGATGTGGACTTCGAGCCAGACCTTGCCGCATGGTGGTCAACTTACACCAATGGCTCAAGCAACAATTCAGGCAATAATTCGGGTAATAACACCGGCAACAACACAGGTGGCAACA
>QQSI01000059.1:18154-37103 GCA_003602645.1 Candidatus Poseidoniales archaeon
GGTGGCAACAGCACAGGTGGTGCCAACACAACCACAATCTCGAACGTCTTGATGTTCGGTAACAGCTACACCTCAAGCAACAGCCTGAACGGTTTGCTCGAATCCATGGGTGTGCTCAACACCGATGCTATTTCACCAGGAGGGAAGCGTTTAGATCAACACTGGAGCGATGTCAACACCTCTGCTCATGCCTCAAACACGACCTTGAGAGACCCAGCGATTGACTGGGACTACGTAGTGCTTCAAGATCAAAGTCAAGTCCCAGGATTTTATCGTACCACCTCCTCCTGGATCGCAAGTAAGGATGGTGCGGTTGCATTAAGCCAGGCCGTTGATGACGAAGGCTCTGAATCAATTTTGTTCATGACGTGGGGTCGACGAAACGGAGATGCGATGAACCCGACCCTCTACTCAAATTTCACAGTCATGCAAGACCGCCTAGAAGAGGGCTACATCGACTACAGGGACAACATGACTGCTGCGGGTTCAACAGTTTGGATTGCACCTGTTGGTCTTGCGTTCAAGCACATTCACGATAATGTGGTTGCGGGTGGCGTCAATGCAAGCGTCAGTGGGAATCTGTTTTACGACCTCTATTCTTCAGACGGAAGCCACCCATCCCTTGCAGGAAGTTACCTCGCAGCGTGTGTACTTTATGCGACAATGACTGGAACATCCCCCGTTGGATCGAATGATACAGTCTCCCTCAACGCCAGCACAAAACTCCAACTTCAGCAAGCGGCTGCCGCGACCGTCTTCAACGAAACATCGCACCTCGACTATCCTTGGGAAAGTTCGAGCACAACTTCGACAACGAGTGCTCGAGGTTTGGGCGGTGGCGTTCCAGCTGGATGGAATGTCCAATGGGTCGACGATCAACTGGACAACATGAGTGCAGGGGAAACACGCCAGACAACATTACAGATCACTGTGCCTGCGGATGTGACACCTGATTTCTACGGTTTCAGGCTATATGCAGCATCCACCCAAGGAAATGTCTCAAGTTCAACGGTCGTCGTCGTACACGTCGATGAAGAACACAACCTAAGCATGGCGTTCCTCGACCAAGATGCTGATTTCATCCCAGGGTCAACTCAGAACACAAGTGTTGTTGTGACCAACACCGGAAATGCTGAGGCTGATTTCGATTGGTCGGTCGAATCCGTAGCAGGCCCTTGTGCGTTCGCCCTTCCTGCTGCTTCAGCGCTCGCCGTTTCACCTGATGAATCAGTCAACGTTGCAGTTCAGGTCGATGTGCCCGTTTCTGCTAGTGTTGCCGATTCATGCACATTCAGCCTCACAGGAACAACGCCCGATGGGGGTTCGATGATGGTTGCAGGAAGTGACACTTTCACGATTGCTGTCGATGAACATGTTGAGTTCGAAGTTGTTGCTGTAGATTCAATGGTTGAAGTGGAACAAGGCATTGCATCCATGTACAATGTTCGTCTGTACAACAACGGAAGCGAAACACGCGCTTTCAGCCTAGAGGTTGTCCAAGCTGCAGGTTTAGACACCGTTGTTGCTTCGGCTCTCACGATTGATGTAGCCGCCGGTGAAACTGGCCTGTGGATGGTTGAAACTCAGGCAGGTGAAGGCACCGTGGGTGACTTCATACAATATTTCGAGGTCACTCGGGCGGGCCAAACCTCAGCCACATCTGTGGCGATCAAAGTTTTACCAACAGCACAAATTGAGTTGGCAGGGCCTCTCGATGGTCGGGTTTTGATGCAGCCAGGGACAACGAGCAACACCGTATTGACTCTGACCAACACTGGGACTGGAAATGTCTCCTTGGTCGCATCACTTTCCGGATTGCCAGCATCAGTCCAGGCGGAACTCAGCCACACATCGTTGTCATTGTCTACTGGTGAAACCGTTCAAGTTCATCTCAATCTTTCCTTGGCGAACAACGCAGATCCTGGAGCCCATTCAATCACTGTAGGCTTCGGTGGTTCAGGGGCCTCGGCAACGACAATTCTCGATTTGCAAATCCAAGACCGGTTTGCAGTGCTTGTTTCAACCACTTCAAGTGAACTTGTTGCGGGTCCCGCAAACAATGCAAGTGCTACCTTTGACATCACCAACCTTGGCACATCCACAGACATCTATCAACTCAGCATCCTTGATGCTTCACAATCCAATTGGTTTTCATTCACGCTCTCTACGACCTCAGTCACGGTTGGCGCAGGTGAAACGGCAACTGTTGAATTGTCTGTTCGTGAAATTTCTACAGGTGCCACTTCCAACGGAATCACAGTGGCTCTCCTCGCAAGTTCTGGTACCGATGAAAATGCAGAGCATCAGGTCAACTTGACGGTACGTCCACAGATTGCTGGAGCAACGATTACCGTCATTGCTGATGATGATGAAGCCAAGCCGGGATCAAGCATTCGCGGCACGGTTGTGGTTCAGAACAGCGGTACAGGGCAAGACCAACTTCTGCTGACCACCGTTGGTTTGGATTGTGGTGTGACGGCTCAATTCAACCTTGAAGCAGGTGCTTCTTCTTCCGCAATTCCATGGTCTTGTGTCATTGAAGACACCGCACAATCTGGGCTTGGAGAATTGCTCTTCAGAGTCACCAGTTCGGCCCGCAGCGAGTATGTTGCAACCTACACTGAAATTTACTCCGTTGAACCATCATGGGATGCAAGCAATGTGATTCGAGTCACAACCGATCGCACCTCTTATGCCGTTCCCTACTCAGGCGGTACAACCCTTGTTGTAACGGTTGAAAACCTCGCCAACACCCAAGTTTCTGGATCTTTAGATTTCGCTGGTGAGGGCTCAGCTATGCTCTTAGGGGAATGGTCAAGGTATGTTGATAACACAAGCACATCGGCCTTTGTACTCGCACCTTTTGCAAGCGTTGACTTTGAATTGACCCTCACTTCGAATGTTCAAAATGAAGAGGATGCTGACTTATTCATCAAGGTCACTTACACCATCGATGCTACGACAACCACTTCTTCTGATCAATCTCCAAATTTTGCTGTGGAAGTTGCCGGACCTGCCCAAGCCCCACAAGGGGTCACCCTGCCGCTTGGATTCCAGTTGGATCAGAATTCGACATTAAACGCATTGATTGGAGGTTGGGTCTTTTCACTTCTTCTTCTTTCTGTGATGTACCTTCAACGCTCTCGCAGAAGTGAAGTTGAGTTTGAACTCGACGGCCAAGAAGACGAAGTTCTCGAGGAAACCTCAGAACCTGAGCCTGCGATTTTAGGGTTCAACGAGTGTCGAATGGAAGATGGCAAGGTCAGTTGTCCTTCGTGTGATGCACGACTTGGGGTGCCTCGAAGCAGCGTGGCACCATTCCGCTTTACATGTCCGAAGTGTCAAACTACAATTCGCGTGGTTGAATGAATCTCATTCAATTGAAGAACGTTGAGCAATGAGCAAAAAGGCCGTGTGGCCAAACGGACCGTTCACTGGCCGCATACCACCTTTTGATGCCTTGCCCCACTGACGCTCCATGAGTTCTCCAGCCCATTCAATGGTGAGGCCAGCGCCTTCTGCAGCTTCCCATGCCAATTCAACTTGGCTGGTCACGGGGCAATAACACGCCATTCGGCCTCCAACGGCAAGCAGTGGTGCTACAGCGTCAATTGCGCTTGGGTGCTGAGGTAAATCAAGGATGATGGCATCAAAGAACTCCGAATGAGAGCGGATTTCATCGACCACCTCTTCAATGGCCCCGTGGACGTGTTGGTGATGTGGAAATTCTTCCCATGAGGCTCGTGCACGTTCCATGTTTTTTAGGCCAACATCGGCATGTTCTGACCGAGGTTCTACCGTGACGTGAGTTCCACTTCCTCCAAGTGACCTTGCAATGTGCATCGAGAGGCCTGCACTGCCCAGTCCTGCTTCGAGAACACGATCGCCTGATCCAATCCCAAGTTTTGCGATGAAGTAGCCAGCGTCTTTTGCGCTGATGGTTTGCGCCCTTCGGAGCATCCCCTTGGAAAGTTCGGGGAGGCGGGGGGGCATTCTCGTCAATTGCTTTTGCCCAAGGGTTATGACGGCACCGTAAGGTGAACTGCCGATGGTTTCAACGGGATCGAACACCCCTAAGCCTTTGATTTTGCGAACGCCAGCAGACATTTCAACGACATGGACTTTCCCTTCTGCTTCGACCAGCACTGCCCACGCGTCGTTGACCATAATCGATGGCAACCGACGCTCGGTTTCAATCCTTCGTGGGTTGAGATAACCTTTTGTGAAGGTTCCAGCGAAAATTATACATCTATGCTTATTTTAATAACATTGGGGTGCAATGTCCCCTTTACAAAATTAGATGCGGAGTCGGGAAAGGGGTTGGTTAAAATACCAACTGGGATGTGTCAGCAACATGAAGATGCCAGCTCGCCTTCTCGCTTTAACCATCGTAACTCTGTTTGTAGGAAGTGTTCTTACAGGATTCACAGCAGAAATGAACCCGGTTTCACCAGATTTGACTCTTGAAGAACCGGCTGTAGTGACCCAAGCAAGTTCCGCAACAAGCCCTGGACACGTCGTGTTCGGTCAATACATTTCATCTGACAACTGTGGCCACTGTTCGAAAACAGGTGGAGGTTCCGACGCTCATCACGCAGTGAAGCAACTCCACCCTGATGAGTATGTCTACATCACCTACATGTCCGCATCCTACGGCGACACTGATACCGCACGTGCTGGAAATGTTGCCCCATACAACTGGGCCTGGTCCACTGGTGGAGCACCCGATGCCTATTTCGGTGATCGAACCGACAAGAGCCAAGTCGGCGCATCTTCCAACTACGACACCTATGACAACCTTTTCTCCTCTGGTGGTGGCATGGCTGCCACAACCAATGACTACGGCATGTCCGCATCCATATCCCAAAGCGGTGGAACCTATGATGTCGATATTTCTTACCGATACTCTGGTTCCTCATCGCCAGCAAGCAACATGAAATTGTATGCAGCCCTCGTTGACAAAGACTGCACAGGATACACGTACAGTTCGGGTATTCCTCACGGGTACAACTGCTGGATGGCTTGGCTTACTGCGGGTGACACCTACAAGTCAAAGAACGCAGGTACAGGATCGTCTTTCATCAGCGTAACACCAACATCCACCTCCCAATCCGAAACTTGGAGCAGCATTCCAACCTCAGTGGTCCCAGGTGGCATCAACAAGGCTGTTGTCATTGGTGTGCTCATGTCTGGCAATCAAGTGTCCCTCGGCGGCACCTCTGCCCACGTGTACCACGCTATTGACTCAACGATGGGTCCAAAGATGGACCTCACCCCAGGCCCACTTACCGCCACGAATCCAGAAGGCGGCTCTGCTTATGTGATCGGTGACACACTCACACTTTCCTCGAGCATCAGCAATGTTGGCGACCTCGATTATACCGCAGGTGGTACAATTGAATTCTTCTACAAGAACGGCGTCAACGAAGTCACCATCGATACGGTTTCTCTCAACAACCTCGCAATGGGCGCATCTCAGCCTGCTTCGGTTTCCTTTGATACATCTGTCCTTCCAAGCAATGGTTGGAAAACAACCTTCGGTGTTCGATTGACTGGATTGGTCGATGAAACCCAAAGTGCGAACAACGTCGCTCAAACCGAACTTGACCATGACCGTCCCCCGCTCGCCATGAAGGCTCAAGTCGAAGGCTCGAATGTCATCGCAAGAGGCACCCAATTCACCATCCTCGCCAAGGGTGACGCAGACGACAATGTCGACACGATTGAAAGCATGTCGTTTAACATTGAAGTCTCACCGAGCGGCCAAAATCAATGGTCAAATTCCATCGTCTCTGGTGGTGAAATGATCATGTATCCCGGCTCACCAAATGAAGGTCGGGAATACCTCCTGAGCCCATCAATGGACATGACCTCTGGCTTGTATGACATCCGCTCACAAACTGTTGATTCACGAGGCCAAACCAGCGCATGGAGTGTGACTGCAGATGCCTTTGAACTTGCAAATGGGATTCCATCCATTGTTGCTGAACCGATTCCTTCGGTTCTGTGTGACATCACCACCAAAATCGACATGGTCCCTCACGTCTCAGACCCTGAAACACCTCTAGAGGATCTTGTCATTACCTCTGATAGCCCTGCGTTCATCGCATGGCACGCCACTTCTGCAGAACTTGAAGTCAACTTTGCATGGAGCGAAATCAACGGATGCCCTCTCGGACAACAAGGCATCGAAATCCGAGTCGATGACGGAGGAGATTATTCGCAAACCGGTGAATTGCCGTACGGAACCCTCCTGTTTAACATCCTTGAGAACGGTCAACCACGCTGGGAAGGGCTCCCAACCCAAACCATCGATGAAGGTGGTAGCGGTGTTATTGACTTGCTTCCATTCCTCTCCGACACTGATGATACCGGCCAACCGGTGAATGCAAACACCCTCGCAGTGTCGATGGTGAGCAGTTCCAATCCAGAAATCATCAAGTTCACGCTCGACGACTATGCATTGGGCTTCGAGGCTTTGGATGACGATGTGAACGGCCAGTCTGTTGTCACCCTGCGTGCGAGCGACGGTGAACAAATTTCAGAACAGACGATGATTGTTCAAATCAACCCCGAGAATGATGCACCACGCGTCAACATGGAGGGGCTTGAATCGATCAAACTCAAGCGAAACGAAGAGATGGTTGTCGATTTAGTCTCCCGAATCACGGACATTGACAATCCAGCCTCCGAGGCCTTTGTCACGGTAACTCCATCCGAAGCTGGGGCCGCCCGTTACAACTTACTCTCAGGCCTACTTACCATTCAGTTCGAAAAAGTTGGTCTACAAACCGTTTCGATTGAGGTTATGGACAAGTATGACACCAACACCTACACGATAAACCTCGAAATCTATGACGCACTCCCTCTCGAGATCGCTCTGGTTGACGATGGAACTGGCCACATCTTTGCAGACATGTCAAACGCTTACATCGGCCAAACCCCTGTCGTTACGATGACCCTAACCGACAACGCTCCGGTGTTCACTTACTTGTATGCGACTTGGAACGTCTGCAACTCGCTCACTGGTACCTGCGATGGTTTGCTCGGATTTGAGATGGACGTCACCCAATCCAGCACAGGTTGGACCAATGAACTGGACATGCCTTCCTTGGTTTTCGAAGGTCAATCTGCCCGTGCAGATGGAGCACGAGACCGTGATTATTACGAAGTTGAATTGTTGGGCACTGCTGACGACGGCGAGGATTACAAGACCCTCACAAAGGTCAAGTGGGACATCACCGAAAACGCTCCTACGCCAGAAGAGATGACAGATGACGCGCTTTCAAGTCACATTGTGAACCTCTTGGCCACCAAAGCATCTCTTGAAGGTGCAATTTTAGAATCAAGTGGGGACACAACCGAACTCGAGGCAGATTTGGTTGAGGTCAATGCAGACCTCGACCTTGCTTGTGATGATCCACGGGCACAATGCCCGACAGATGGTAATTCGGGTGCTGCTACAACTGAAGCAGGAGAAGCCTTCCCAGTCGAAACCATTGCCCTTGTTGTTGTTGGTGTGATCATCGCAGCCCTTCTCATTGGTCTCATGATGACACGAGGTGGTGGCAAGCAGGAGGATGTTGCATGGAACGCCGGCACCGTACCCGCTAACGACATGGTCGCCAACTCGATGTATGGTGGAGCCCAGGAATTGTTCCAAGCACCTGCACCTGTCGTGCCTCAAGCACCCTCAGCCGGACCACCATTGCCGGCAACAGGACTGCCTGCTGGCTGGACAATGGAGCAGTGGGTCTACTATGGACAACAATACCTCGACGACCAACTTTGAGCCGAATCACCCCATCATCTTCATACATGGTGGATTGTAAACCCATAAAGGGGAGTAGCGTGGAGGGCATACTGTGACCGAAGAGACTGACGACGTCGTTGCTCCCGTCGAAGCGGCGGAAGAGCCCACTGTTGCTGTCGATGATGCAGCTGCGTCGGTGGACGAAACTGAGGTGACCGTGTGGGCCCCTGAACCGTCAACGGACGCTGACGATGTGATGTCAGCTAGCGTCGAAGAATGGATACAATCCGTCAATTTTGATTCAACTGAAGACGTCCCTATTCCAGACCGCTTGGTGGACCAAGTCATCGGCCAAGAAGCGGGTTCAGTGGTCATCAAAAAGGCCGCAGAACAACGTCGCCACATGCTCATGATTGGTGACCCAGGGACTGGGAAATCCATGCTTGCTCGCTCAATGACCGATCTTCTTCCTAAGGATGCGCTTGAAGACCTTCTCGTGTACCCAAACGAAGACGATGAGAATGAGCCCCGCGTTCGCTCCGTTCCCGCAGGTCGAGGCGACCGAATCGTTAAGTTGCAAAAGGAATCAATGCGCACTCAGCGTGAACGCTCCCAAAAAATGCTCTTGATTGCTTTCGCAGCCGTTGGTTTCCTTCTTCTCATCGCGACCCTACAATCCGGTGACATCATCACCCTGTTGTTTGGTGGTTTCTTGCTGATGTTCGGGTACATGTTCATCCGGGGGCGATTGAGTTCTGGAGACGAAAGCCGTATTCCCAAAGTGCTTGTCAAGCATGAAAATTCATCCCCTCCCCCGTTCGTGGATGCAACTGCAACCCTTTCTGGTTCCCTTCTGGGTGATGTTCGCCACGATCCATTCCAATCAGGTGGAATGGAAACACCTGCTCACGACCGGGTCGAACCAGGCGCGATTCACCGTGCTCACAAAGGCGTTCTTTACATTGACGAGGTCAACCTTCTTCGTCTTGAGGAGCAGCAAGCCTTGTTGACAGCAATGCAAGAGCGAGCCTTCCCGATCTCAGGACGCTCAGAACGCTCCTCAGGTGCACTCACGAAGACAGAACCTGTGCCATGCGACTTCATCTTAATCGCTGCTGGAAACCTTGATGCAATACAAGGAATGCATCCTGCGCTTCGAAGCCGTATTCGTGGCTATGGGTACGAGGTTTACGTCAATTCTGAAATGCCCGATACCGCACGAAACCGTAGGCGCTTGATTCGTTTCATTGCACAAGAAGTCCGCCGAGACATTGGGACCAGTAGGGAAATACCTCATTTCGAAAAGAGTGCGGTCGCTATTATCCTTCGTGAGGCACAACGCAGAGCAGGTCGTCGAGGCAAGCTTTCCCTGCGCCTACGTGAACTGGGTGGATTGGTCCGCATTGCAGGGGACCTTGCTATGGAAGAGGGCGCACCCCTCACCACGGCAGCACACGTCCTTGGCGCTCGTAACATCGCCAAGCCGCTTGAACAACAGGTGGCAGATCGCATGATTGAGCGCCGTCAAGACTACGCTTTGGTCGTTAACTCTGGTGAGCGAATTGGGCGAGTGAACGGGCTTGCAGTCCTTGGAGCAAATTCTGGCTTGTCGGATTTCAGCGGAATCATGCTCCCAGTCGAAGCACTCGTTACTCCTTCTCAAGGCGGTGGAGGGAAAATTCACGCTACTGGCGGTCTTTCAGACCTCGCAAAAGAAAGCGTGACAAATGTGAGTGCAGTCATCAAGAAACTGACTGGAAAAGACATCTCTGATTATGACATCCACATTCAATTCGTGGACACCCATGGCGTGGATGGAGACTCCGCTTCCATCACCATCGCAACAGCGATCATCTCCGCACTTGAAAGCATCCCAATTCGTCAAGATCTTGCCATGACAGGCTCCCTGTCTGTTCGCGGTGAGGTTCTGCCAATTGGTGGCGTAACCGCTAAGATTGAAGCGGCAGCTCGTTCAGGAATCAAAACCGTCGTCATCCCACGTGCTAACCTGCAAGATGTTCTCTTGGATGAAAAATACGAGGCCATGGTCGAGGTGGTTCCAGTTGACACACTAGATGAAGTCATGCAATTTGCACTCATCAAGCATGCAGAAAAGGCAGGTTTGGTTGAGCGGTTGGGTGCTGTCATCGATCGTCTGACTCCCCTCCCAAGTAAGGTTCAGTCCGCTTGAGCACGTCAACAAGACGGCACCTGCTGGTGGACAGAGGCGTTGGGTACAAGAAGACCCCTTGATTCGGTGACCACATGGACATGAAGGAAGATGCACCCCTTCCGATTGTCGACGCTAGCAAGGGCGCCCTTCTTGTCCTTTTTTTGGTCACCGTCATCGATATGATTGGTTTTGGAATCGTTATTCCCTTTCTGACCTATTTGGTTGAAGATCTCACTCCAGCTAATCAAGAAGCCAGCATCGGTATTTGGGTCGGTGTCCTCATGACATCCTACTCAGCAGCCCAATTCCTGTTTGCTCCCTTTTGGGGTTCCCTCTCAGACAGAATAGGACGTCGCCCAGTCCTGATGGTAGGTTTGGTGGGTAACACGGTTTTTTTCACAATGTTTGGTCTTGCTAACACCTTGTTCATGGCTCTCGCTGCCCGATTCTTAGCAGGAGTTTTCAATGGCAATCTTGCGGTAGCACGGGCCTATATTGGTGATGTGAGCACGCCTCAGCAACTTGCCACACGGATGGGGCTTATTGGAGCAGCATTCGGTTTGGGATTCACATTTGGCCCCTTCATTGGAGGTGAGCTTTCAGATCCTGCGAGTAGGTGGGATATTTTTGAGGGAACCATCTTTGATGCTCACCCCTACCTCTTACCGTGTGCAGTGGCAAGTCTCCTCTCGATCCTTTCACTGCTTGTGGCAATTCGAAATCTTCCTGAGTCATTGCCCTTGGAACGACGAACAAAGAATGAGCGAGCCTCATGGGCGAGCGGGATGGTTCAAACCATGAAGAACACCTCGTCCATGCTCCGCTCTGGAAGCGTTTCGGTCGTCATCTGGGTCTCAATGCTGTTCATCTTTGGGTTCACAATCATGCACGCCGTCTTCATTCTCTACACCCAAATGTCCCCCACAGATGGTGGTTTAGCGTTTAGCGAAGCAGACAACGGACGTGTTTTTGCAATGATTGGAATCACGGGGATTTTCACTCAAGGCTTCCTTATCGGGCCCCTCTCCCGTCGTCTAGGCACACGTCGTCTCATCCCCATCGCCATCGCCATAACCGGAGCGGGGCTTGTTCTGATCCCCTACACCGAGTTTGAGCACCGATGGTTGCACATCTTGATTGTGGGAACCCTAATTTCAATTGGGAATGGTTTGTTCCAGCCCTCTTCCTCCTCATTCTTGACCCGTATTGCAAAATCGGAGGGGTATGAATTAGGAGTTGTGATGGGTGCTCAAGAATCAGTCGGTGCTTTTGCAAGAATCATAGGACCACTCACCGGAGGGTTTGTTTGGGTCTACACTGATGCAAGAGACTGGCCTTTGGACTACCACACAGCATTCCATTTATGTGGGGTTTTGATGATTTTAGCAGGCCTCATGTCCTTACGGCTACCGCCGCTCCCCGAGGAGGAGTCGAACCAAGCCTCACAACCATCGCTCGCAGAAGAATAACCGACATCATCTTCAAATGGTGATATTGTCACGTTCGTCTATGGAACATGTCAACACGGCTTGGGACTCTGGACGTTTTAATCGTCGCGTTTCAACATTTGCTCATGCACTGATCATCATCAGCTTGGCTGTTGTTTGGTTGATTTTGCTCAAAGGTGTTCTTCAGCCATTTTTCATCGCTTTGGGCATTTACTTTGTTTTGAAACCCGGGTCTGACTATCTTTCAACCAACGGTTTCCCTGTGATCCTGTCCTACCTCACCATGGTGCTGTTGACCATGTTAGTGGTCTCATCGGCTGCTTTTTTCGCATATTATCAGGCATCCGAGGTCATCTCGGATGAGGAGAAAATGGACGATTACAACACCCTCCTCGAAGAGCGTTGGCACGAACTGAAAAGCACACCACTCATTTCCATTGCCTTCGAAGATGAAGCTGCGATGAACAACAGCCTTGTCGAAGATCTCGCCGCTTGGGGTGTGATGGAAAATGATGAGCAACTTTCAGATGTCGCCGTGGGCATGTTAGCGGGCGTAGGTTCTCTTTTAGCAACCAGCATAACAGTGATGTTTTTCTTAATTTTCATCATCTTCGAAGCCAGTTTGTTACCTGGGCGGATTGAGCGGGCCTGGCCTGGTGGAGCCAGTCAAAAGGTGCAGATCGTCCGCGCTAAGATTGAAGCGAGCGTCAACACCTACATCATTGTCAAAACCGGTGTGGGTTTGGGGACAGCAGTCTGTGCTGGGCTCGTTATGCTGGTGTTTGGCATTGATTTGTGGTTTACTTGGGCTCTCCTCACCTTTTTGTTGAACTATGTGCCCTACATTGGTTCTCTAATAGCGACCCTTCCCCCAATCATTCTTGGTTTGATTCTCCTCGAACCCCTCTCGCTTTTCCTTCTGATTCTCTTGCTGCTCACCAACCAGCAACTGTGGGGTCAAATCATTGAGACTCGCTGGGCTGGTCGAGCCCTTGACCTGTCACCTGTGGTTTTGCTTCTCGTAACGGCGATTTCCTTCGCTGGATGGGGTATTCTTGGGATGATCTTAGCAGTACCATTCGCAGTTATTGTCAAGATTGTTCTTGAAAACATCGAAGCAACCCGCCCAATCTCAATCCTTCTCTCAGAACGGGCACCTTCGATTGATGAGGCATGGGAGGAAGCTATGAAAGACGGACGTCTATCGTCCTTTGAAACTCAATCTTTGAGCCAATTGCAAGAAGTTCTTGGCTATTCAGATAGAGAGATTCGTCTGATCTCCGGCCGTATTGCCATTCAGAGGGTGTTGCGCCGAAACCGCATTACAGACGATCAAATGGATCTAATTTCCGAGGTTGCTGACACCCTCCAGAACCACCAAGATCTCGCAGCTGAAGTGACTTCGACCTTGCATGAAGGAAAACTAAGCAAGGAGACCAAACCACTGCTCCAACGAATGTTACTTGCTATTGAAGAGGAAGAGTAATCACAGAACTTCGGTTAAGATTTTTTCCAGTTCGGTGTTGATCATCAAGATCAGGGTTCCAAATTCCGGTGGAATGTTGGGGTCCTCATACAATTCTTCTAACTTGGATTGGGCCATAGCGATGCGAACATCGAGTTTCTTAGCCTTGTTGAGCAACCAATTTTCACAGGCTTCCTTGGCTTGCCGGCGAATGTTTCGTGGGACTTTTGGATCATCAATTTGGTTGATGACTGTGGCCACTTGTTGAAGACGAGTTTCGATGTCCATAATCACAGCCCCTTTGGTCGGTACCTGTTGCTGCGTGTAGGCCGTCTTTAAGTTGATTGCCGACCCCCGCACACCATGGACATCAGCGAAAACGACATCCTTGGGTGGTCGAGAATCTTCGCATTGACCCTCGGAATGGGTTGGGCTGCATGGATGGACCACAAGGAACGGAAAGTAGCAAACGAGCATTGGATGATTTGGATTAAGCCAGCATTGTTTTTGTGGGCTCTCGACCTTATGGCCCAAGATGCGCATTGGAGCATTTACCTCACTGCGTCGGCAACCGTGGCATACGCAAGCGGGGCTGTCATTGGTCGTCCTTCAATCAGTGATGTGCGCAATGGATCAAGAATTGATCTCATTGTGTTTGTGTGGTACGCAGTGAGCATTTTTGGATTGTTGATGGGTGCTCTTGAATATCAATCCACAAATCCACTTGATGTGATGCTTGGTGATGCAGACCGACTTGGTGCACTATGGTGGAAAACCCTCTCGGTTCTGTTTGTGATCCTCATCATCGATGCTGCGTGGCGATTCAGATTGCTTCACGGTGGGGCCGATGCAAAGGCGCTGATGTGGGTTGCCATATTGATCCCAAACTGGTCAACAGTCCCCCTTTCCCTCAACGATGCTACATCCGTCGCCTTAGTGGCGTTGCCACCAAGTCTTGCTTTGCTTATGTGGGGTGGATTGAGTTTTCTGGTTATTCCTTTCATCCTGTTTTTCGGAAACCTCGCGTCAGGAAACATCAGCCGGCTTGGTGATCTCCGGCTTGCTTGGCACGCGTCCAAAGTAGAACTAGATCAGGTGCTCCAAAGGCACGTTTGGTTGCTGACCACCCTCATCGAATTACCCGACGGAACCACTGGCATTCATCACAGAACACGGGCACCACGAACGACACCTTCGCGTGAGGCTTTGGAAGGTTCAGTTCAGGCGTTAACTGAGGCTGGAGTCAATGAGGTTTGGGTCAGTTCAAAATTACCTTTGCTGGTGTTCTTATTGCCTGCAATTGTGCCATTGGTTCTCCTTGGAGACCCAATGGTGTTGATTATGCCGTTGCTTGGCTTGTAGGCCTGGAATACGACGGCAGAGGAGCAAACATCATGCGCCCTTGCGCTCGATGTTCTTAGGACGGAGTCCCTTGTAACCGCACTTGCGGCAACGTGAGGCACGCACTGCGTTACGGGCGTTGCACTTCATGCAAATCTTGCGATGGAGCAAGCGGGCCTCTGCTTCCGGGAATCGTGCCATGGCAAAGCGACCAACTCCCCCTATTTAATCACAACCGAGGCATCGAATACAGGACAGCACGGCCTTTTCTTGGTTGGGCCTCTGTTGGACATCAAGGCGAAGTAGTGTTGAAAGGCTTCGGGGAACAGGCAATGGCATGCGTGTCTTACGCCTTCCAGGGATTCATCACGATTCCAATGTCGTGGTTGTGTCTGGTTCGGTTGGCGCACTGCTGATTGATGCTGGCACATCGTGGTATCAAGCCCTGCAGGTTGAGCGAATCAAAGGTGTGTTGGACGATGGTTTGCCCCTCGACCGTATTGTATTGACAAGCAAGCGTTTCCCGTGCTCGGGCGGGGCGAAACACATTGCAGAAGCTTTCGATGACTGCCCAGTCCACATTCACTCAGAGGGCCAAGCCGCTTTGGAAACCGGTGATTTTTTTTCAACCTGGGCCAATCGTTACGACTCTGACATGCCGGCAATTGCTGCAACTGCGTGCATGGATGGCGAAGTGTTTGCCTTGGGTGATGGCCAAGTCGAGTCGCTTCACCTTCCCGGCTGTTCACCCGATGGTCTTGGTTTTTGGATTGAAAACCAAGGGATGATGGTTGTTGGTTGTCTTCTTCCTCGTGCGGACCGTCCTGCTCGATGGGATCTTCCAGGGGGTTGTTTACCAGATTTGATTGAGAGTCTAGAAAAGGTGAAAGCTAAACGTCCAAAAGCCATTGTTCCGTTTCAAGGGCCAGCCATACGGGGACGGAAACGCGTCAATTTCGTACTCGACCAACATCTGGAATTTTTGCGTTCATGTGAACTTCGAGATGGAGCGCCGCCTGCCTCCTGGGGGCGACCAGCACCTACTGCACTCTGGTACACCTCAAACCCACCTTGGACCTTGGAAGAAAAAGAATCTGTCTAAGCGACAATCGGTAGGTCAAGCATCAATGGTTGAGGCAATTCAGAGCGTTGTTGTTCATTTCCCATGATTTTAGCGCGTCTGTTTGCCCGTTGCCTTGCTTTTTCGTGAAATGGTTTCTTGCCGTCAATGGAATCAGTTTGGCTGCCATCCATTCCGTATGTAGCGCGAGTCCATCCGCTTTGAATCTGAATGATGTGACCTTCAAGACGCATACTGGTGATGGGGCCGCCATGCGAGAACAAGTGCACTCTTCTGCCTGGCACATGCCCCCCAACCATCCACACTTGGCCAGATTGAGTAGCGACCAAGAAGGATGATTCACTCGAGGAAACGGTGCACAACGATCGCACTACACCACCCTCCACCGAGAATTTGTCAATGACATTCATGCCAGGAATTGAAATCAGTGTCACGCCGCCGTTGGCGTCACCAATGACGGCAGTTTCTATGTTCATGGATGGGCCACGAAGGACCACCATGACGGTCGCAATGGCGTCAAGTTTGCTTCTTTTATTGGCCCCCACATGCGGTCTCCATTGAATCAAGCCATCGTCCATGGCTACGAGGCATCCAACTGGCGTGACAAGGCTTCGAACCACTACTCGGTTGTTCATACAACAGAAAGCAGAGCCGGGGGTACTCATTCATTTTCCAGACCCGTATGTCCGAAACTGAAAGTGAACATCAGTAGGTGTCTTCGGATTTGTTGTCCTTCTTCCACTTGCGGTAACAGGACTTGCAGACACGCACTCGTCCTTTCCGTTGGGTGTAGCCGCCTTCGCCCCATACATCGATTGCGTTATCGATCGAGAGGGAACGGCCACCCATGCTCTTGTCGGCAAAATTGTCACAGGAGTTGATTCCACATGGAATCTCGCCTTCTTTTTTTGCTTTTTTTGCCTTTTTGTCAACAATTTCACCGGCATCGGCTTTGTGTTTGCGCGCCTTTGCTTTGAAGCCCATGAATCAAAGCACTCGTCCCCGATTCATCAAGGTTACCACGCATTGAAGCGTTCACTGCTCTGAAACATAACCGAGTTGACTCAGCAAACCATCGATCAATCGAAGCAGTCCACGTAGGGTCACTTCAGATACATTGGCGACTCCACACACTTCGGATTGCGTTCGAGGAGAACCTGATTCACTGGATGCTTTGTAAATCAGTGCTGCTGCAACTCCCATTGGTTTCTTACCTTGCCAAATGTCCTCATGTGGTTGGATTGCAGACCACAGATGACCAACTTGGATGTGTGTGTTTGGCGGGAGTTGGAGGTCGGAGATGAACTTGTCAAAGTACTGGTCCGGTGATGAAATCTTGTGGAGATTCAGCCTTCGTGAAACTTGGCGAATCAAGCGAGAAAGTTCCTTTTCTGTCACATCGAAAGCCCGAGAGATATCTGGGATTTGACGTGGAAGGTTTTCTTGTCGAGCCACGAGGTATGTGCATGCTGCTGTGACACCCGCTATGGACCGCCCAGTGACGAATCCTTCGCCTGACAAGCGTCGGTACAAACGGGCTGCTTCCTCTTGGAGCGGCTTTGGTAGACCGGAGTTGTCTCGTATGAATTGGTTGGCACGCACGAGGTTTCGCTCCCTGCTCTTGCGGGTTTTGGAGCGCTCATCAATGACTCTGCGGCGTCGCCATTCCCTGCGAGCTTGGGATGAGATGCCGTGGCGACCTGCAGATCCAGTGTTCAGGTCACGGACATCAATGGTGGTGTTCAGACCCTTGTCAGCCAGCGTGTAGGTGAGCGGTTGGCCGACGCGAGAACGGTCCTGACTTCTGTCTCTGTTGGTCCATTCTGCACCTGGGTCGATGACATTCTCTTCGACAACGAGGCCACATGCATTGCAGGTAATTTCGCCACGGCTATCGTCAAGTTGCCAGTCGACAACACCGCATTCTTCGCATGGTCGTGTGTGGCCTTCTAAGGTCCGTCGGACGGACGGGCTGCCTTCTCTTGAGTCCCGTGGGACTGGGGAGCTTGCGTTTAGGTTGCTGGTTTGGGCTTCTGTGTTTTGCTTCATCTTCTCAACTCCTTGTTCAGTAGTTGAGAACCTTTCTATTTAAAACCCTGTGTGGGGGTGCTGATCGTTGAACGATATACTCCTCGTAGGATAGACGGTCTGTTTGGGGTTCTCTGGTGTTAAATGAGAAGCACTTCGAACTGAATATAAACTGTTGTTTGGGAGTTTTCATAGGAAGGTTAGCCTCTAACCATCTTGAAGCAAGAGTTCAAAGACGGTACGCGGTACCAAGCAAGCAGGGAGAAGACCATGCCAGCAACCGTCGTTCTTGGAGCACAATGGGGAGATGAAGGAAAAGGAAAACTCGTCGACAGGATTGCTGAACAGGCCACGTGGGTTGTTCGTTTCCAAGGCGGTAACAACGCTGGACACACGGTGGTTCTCGGAGAACAAGTCCTGAAATTCCATTTGCTCCCATCAGGTATTACCCGCAAAGAATGCAACTTGGTTCTCGGTGACGGAATGGTGATTGATCCTTGGGTTCTTGACACCGAATTAAACGGCTGGAAGGACAGCACAGGTGAGGACCCCAGGGGTGACCGTTTGTTCATCAGCGAACGGGCGCACGTGATCCTCCCCTACCATTGCATCCTCGACGGTCAGGATAAGAAAATTGGTACGACTGGACGAGGTATTGGTCCCACCTATGCAGATAAAATCAACAGAATTGGATTGCGCTTTGGCGACCTTGCTGAAGTGAGCGGTGATGATGAATGGATTCACTCGACGGCGAACAGAATGAACGCCAGCCTCGCTGCTGCAGGGTGCGAGGACCGAATCAAGGAAGCGGACCTCAAATCTGATGTGGCCTGGATTCTCAAATCCTATGCTAGTTGCATTGCCAACACCGGTTTGATGCTCGATAACGCCCTCAAACTGGATGAACATGTCATCCTCGAGGGTGCTCAAGGATGCTTGCTTGATATCGATCAAGGCACTTTCCCCTACGTCACATCATCTGTGACTTCTCGTGGTAACGCCGGTCACGGTGCGGGCATTCATCCGGGTCATGTTAAAGATGTGATTGGCATTACGAAAGCCTACATCACTCGCGTCGGCCATGGGGCAATGCCGACTGAATTGGAAGATGAAGTCGGAGACCACCTAGGCACCATCGGTCATGAATTTGGTACGACCACCGGACGCAAGCGACGGTGCGGTTGGTTCGATGCTGTCGTCATGCGTCATGCACAGCGAGTGAATGGATTCACAGGACTTGCCTTGACAAAGTTGGATGTGCTTGGCGGTCTTGATGAGTTGAACATTTGTGTTGCATACGAATTAGACGGGAAGGAAATCCTCGAAATGCCAGCAAGTGCCACTGCTCTCGCTCGATGCAATCCGATCTACATCACTATGCCAGGATTCCCTGGTCACTCACTCGAAGAATGGCTCGCTATTGCCAAGAAGGCAAACACCGAGGGTGCGGGATACGAAGCACTACCAGCAGCCGCTCAATTGTACATCAAGAAAATCGAAGCGCTCGTGGGTGTTCCTTGCACCAGCGTTGGGGTTGGACCCGACCGTGATGCAACGATTGACTGCGTTGATGCGTGAAGACTTTCATCCCATATTGAGGTGAAGACTCAAAAAGGATTGGCCCAACCGCAGGTTTACAGGGGCGTTTAGCTCAGTTGGA
>QQSI01000006.1:0-7488 GCA_003602645.1 Candidatus Poseidoniales archaeon
ATAAGGAATGGGACCTAAACCCACCGCCGTTGACCAAGCTGGGCGACCCCCGCGCAAACTGATGGCGGTGCATCTTAGATTTGAAACAAACGCTTCAAGCCGTTGCATCAAAGCCAACGGATTTGACCGCATTAATGAGGCTTGAAACGCTGACTTCTGGTGATGCGAGAACGTTTCCAGTGTTGTCCTCATGAGACACAAGCACGTTGACAACGCCCGGGGTTGCTCTCAAAGCACGTGCAACGCGCCCGGAGCAGCACCCGCAGGTCATGCCAGTGATGGAAAGGGTGTGAATCGTTTGGCTCATGAAACCGGTATGGGACCGATGATATTCAATCTATCGAGAAGAATGAGCACACCCAAATCACTTGCTTAGGTTCTTCTCGTTGTCGAAGAGGCTCTTGAGGTTCATTCGCGAATGGGCTTCCATCCTCTTAACAGGAGGGAATTACCGATGACGCTCACGGATGAAAGAGACATTGCTGCCGCAGCAAATGCTGGTGGGAGCAACCATCCAGTCGTCGTGAACAAGAGGCCCATGGCGAGTGGAATTCCAATCAGGTTGTAGGTGAACGCCCATCCGAGGTTTGTATGGATCCTTCGCATGGTGGCTTTTCCAAGCTGAATTGAAGAGACTGCATCGATGAGGTCGTCTCGAAGGAGGATGAAATCAGCCGCATCAAGAGCAATGTCCGAACCGGCTCCCATTGCGATTCCAACATCGGCCATGGACAGGGCGGCAGCATCGTTAATGCCGTCACCGACCATCGCAACTGTTCGCCCTTCTGTTTGCAGACGTTGAATGTGGTTTGCCTTTTCATCGGGTTTAACCCCGGCAAGCACGGTCGTAATTCCAACATCATTGGCGGTCACCAGCGCCGCATCTTCTCGATCCCCAGTGAGCATGATGACATCGAGGTTCATCTGCTTGGCCAACTTTACTGCCCGAGCGGATGAGGTGCGAATACGATCGCTTGCTTCAATCCAACCGAGCAATCGAAGTCCGTGGCTCACCAGGACAAGCGTCACTCCTTTGCGAGCAGCAGCATCCATGCGAGTTTGCAGTTCAGCAGAGACATTGACTCCAATTTCTGCCATGAGATCTAGATTGCCAACACCGGCCAAGGTCCCCTCAATATCTCCAATCAAACCCATTCCAGCCAGCGTTTGTACATCGTTGGCGCTTGGCCGGACAGAAGTGACATTTGACCATGAAGTGTGGATGGCATCTGCAAGCGGGTGTGTTGACTCGATTTCAAGCGCAGATGCGATTCCAAGGATTTCTTTCACTTCGGTATCGATCAGTTCAATGTGGCTTACTCTTGGTTTTCCTGCCGTGACTGTCCCCGTTTTGTCGACGACGATGGTGTCGGTCTTGTGGGCTTGCTCCAACGCTTCAATGCCCTTGATGAGCAGCCCATGCTTCGCACCAACCCCTGTTCCAACAATCAAGGCGGTTGGCGTGGCCAATCCTAGGGCGCATGGGCATGCAATCACCAACGTCGATACTACGACAAGGATGGCCAACTCTCCAGATGTGTCAAACGGATTGTGTCCGGCTGATGCATCAGAAATCCACCAGAAGGCTCCTGCTATGATGGCGAGAACGATAACGACCGGTACGAAGACAGCAGCAATCTTGTCAACTTGCCGTTGAATTGGAGCTTTGCCCATCTGGGCCTGTTCAACCAGCGAGATGATGTCGTCAAGCAGCGTGTCTCCAGCCGTATTGGTCACTCGAATAAGTACGCTCCCGTCAAGCACAATTGTTCCGGCCATGACCTCAGATCCGACCTTTTTCCGCACAGGATAGGGCTCCCCAGTCATCATCGATTCATCGACACTGACGCTGTTTTCAACAACGGTCCCGTCAAGTGGAATCGTTTCGCCAACCAAGACCTTCAGCAGCGAGCCTAGCGAAACAGCATGGATGCCAATCATCTCTGTGTGCCCAAGTTCTTGGTCTGTAATGATCCGAGCAGTCTTCGGCTGCAATGCCATCAATCCATGAACAGCTTGCGTTGCTTTCACTTTGGCAACCGCCTCCATCCAATTGCCCAGCAATACAAAGGCGATGATGAACACGACGCCATCGAAGAAGACATGATTGGCTTGCATGAGAAGGTTCGGTGGGTTGGCTAAGGTGGGAGCAATCACAACGCACACCGACCATACAAACGCAACAGTTGTCCCCAAATGAATGAGGACATCCATGTTTGCTCGACCAGACCGAAGAGAAATCCATGCCCCTTTGTGAATCCCCCAACCGGCCCATAGGTACACCGGAATGCATGCAAGCATTGCAAAGAAAAAGCGAACTTCAACCCCGTATTCTTGACCGAGGTTGTTGGCAAACATCGACAACCAGAGGGTCGGCAACGCAAGGAGTAATGCGAGCAATGTTTTGTTTCGAAGTGTACGAATTTCGTGAGGAATGATGGTGCTGTTTTGCTGTTCTTCGCGAACAGATGCTACAAATCCCGCACCTTCGATTGCTTTGATGACGTTCGTGATCGCATCAGGGGCTGCATTCTCTTGCAGGCTTAACAGTCCACGATGCAGTGGAAGGTTCACAGTGAGTTCCGCCACGCCTTCAACGGCCTTGCCCACTCGCTCAACAGACGCTACACATGCTGCACAACTCATGCCCGCAATGTTCAGAGGAATTGGTTTGGACACGACTTCACGACCTCAATTGCAACAGGTCTCTGGATTGCAGTCTACAATGTTCCAATCACCAGAGTCCATGGTGAGGCATCCGCATCCGCAGGTGCACATCCAACCGATCTGATCCCATCCCTTACCGCCCTCGGCCCTGGTGTAAATTCGCTTCATTTTACAGGAGCAATCACAAGTTTGAGCTTTCACTCTGGCCATGGTTTTTGGTTTATTGTAGTCAATATAAACCCATTGTGTGAATCGAATTACTTGAGCGGAGCCAAATCCAGCAAGCCTGCCCAGATGTCCAAACCGCGCAATCGGCAAGGGAACACCTGGCCCAACTGGACCACAGGGGGATGTTCTCCGTTGTGATCAGGCTCTGCAGGCACCACGCTCAATCCGTGGTCATCGACCAAGAGTCTACGTTTTCCACCCAGTTGGCGAACATGCATTCTGCCGTGAATTGAGCCATCATCTGCGAGGTCTAAAAACACCCAAACGCCACGCAATCCGGTGACTCTTGCCTTGTAGATCATGTCCCCTTCTAGGTGTGATGCTTCACTTGATTGCTCACCTATGGCGCCACCTCGAAGCAAATGGATGTGATAGGCGTTGGCAACAAGTTCCCATTCCAGTCGCTTTGCAGCATGACCCCGCTCGGAGCAGTGCTCTGCTAATGTTGCAGTTTCTTCTTCGTCATGGACCCAATCAAGGCCATGGAGGTGTGCTTTTAATTGGCGGTGAGCCATCAAATCTGGGTACCTGCGGATGGGGGAGGTAAAATGCACATAGGCGTCCAAATTCAAGCCGAAGTGACCCAGATTTTCAGAACTGTATTTTGCTCGCTGCATCAATTGGAACAAGCCCTGATCGACCACTCTTCGTACAGGTCCTTTGAGTTTCGATGCTTTTTCTTGCGCGTTTTCGAGCGCATCTAGAATCGACTGTCGTGCCTCTGGGTCGAGGACGTTTGCCAAGTAAGGGGCGACATCCTCAGGTGCGTTTTCAACTTGTTCTTGAAGCCCAGAGAGGTCAATATCGCCCCCTGCCCATGCACCCAGAAGGTTGCTTAGTTCGCTGGTTTCAGACTGTCCATGAGTCCTTGTCGACGGGCGTGGAAGCACGATGTCAACGCCGAGGGATTCCAACTTAGCGTTGAGTTCCTCGACCTCTGGTGCATCAGGCGGGGTATGGCATCGCCAAGGAAGAGGAGCGCCTAGATCACCGAGGAAGTGACCGATTGCTGAATTGGTTGCGACCATGAATGACTCGATCATTCGCGTGGCCTCATTTGGCCATTTGACTTCAACACGAATGGCTTCATCACCATGGAGGCGTGGTCGAAGTTCAGCGTTTTGGATGTTAAGCCGCACATCCTTCTTCTGCCAAGCGGCCGCCAGTTTGAACATCGCTTCGAACTCTTCCTTTCCGATTGCATCTTCGTAGGCGAGGTTGTGCTTGACGTTGATGACGGCTTCAAACGCCTCGGTTGATGTCACCTCATGCTCTGAATTGATGTGCATGGCTACGACCATGGAAAACCGGTCCACATTTGCTCGTAGCGAACAAAGTTCGTCTGCTAACTTCGGCGGCAACATAGGTAATACTGCATGCGGAAGATAAACCGATGTTGCCCGGTTCCTTGCCGCAGCATCAAGCGTTGTGTCTGGACGGACGTAGTGGGCAACATCGGCTATGGCGACCCAGAGCGTTCGCTTTCCTTCTGCTTCAATCAAACAGACTGCGTCGTCGAAATCCTTTGCATCATGAGGGTCTATGGTGACAAAGGGTAGGTGTCGTAAATCGGTTCTACCTTTTGCCACGGCAGCATCACCGTTCACTTCCGATAAGGCTTCAGCAGCATCGATTAAACGCTCATTGTAAGTGGCTGGAAAAGGATTGAATCCAGCTTTGCGTTTGCTTTCAAGGCGATGATGCATGAGGCTTCTCGCGGTGTGATGATTGGCTTGAAGCAGGAGCAAAGCCATGCTTGGTTCTGCTTCAGGAAACCGGAGCCCGGACCGTCGCTTAGCGATGAACCGTGCCTCCTTCACCAAATCAAAAGAGCCCCACGCATGGAGCACTTCTCCTTCACTGAGTGAAAACGTCTCCGGGTAGTCTTCACCAGCAAGATGTGCCATCCACACGCTCTCGAGGAGCGCGTAACGGTCGGCATCGGATTCCGAAACATAACGTCCATCTTCTGCGCTGATTGTGTCGCCCTGTTTGAGGGCTGGAAGACCGATGAGTGGTGGTGATCCCTCGGCGCAATGGAGCGATGTGAACGCCTGCCAATCACGGACATTGGTTTCGATGACTTCGACGCTTTTTGGGGTTCTAAGGGTCACTTCTTTATCCGAGACAATGACAAACCTCTCCCCTTTGCTGCGTCCAATTGCTATGCTCTGATCGAGGTCACTTCTGAACGAACGCTCAGCCTTTGCATCAAGTTTGAATCGTTGAACCAGTTGTTCTTTTTCGGTGAGGTAGGTCGCAATTGAAGCACCATCCCAATGACGTTGCCAAAGGGATTCATCCTCTCCAAAATGACCTGCTAATCTCCTCCACAAACGTTCATCAAGTGGAGTTTGAGGGCCTTTGTTCCGCTTTTGATTGTGGCGGCTTTTGCCACGCCTTTGCGGTCTAGACATGACTCATAACCCCTTGTCTCGTAAGGCCTCAAGGGCTTTGATTTGGGCTTTCGTCAGGCCTTCAAATTCTGGCAAGACAAATTCGAGTTCGAGGTCGCCGCCATCATAGCCAGCACCCGGTACTTTCCGTCGATCTCCGATATGCGTTTCAGGTGCAACTGAAAGGCGAATGGATTTTCCAGATGGCAGTTTCACCTTGACTTTTCCTCCGAGCATCAATGTGCTGTACGGCACCTGAACTTCTTGCACCAGGGTGGATTGATCCCAACGGCGCCCCTCGCCAAATTGAATTCGTACACTCAGTAATACATCGCCGGGCTCCCCTTCTGGATGATCGTGGCCCTGGCCGCGTAATCGGGTGACTGTCCCATGCTTGACACCTGGTTTGATGGTGGTTTGAAGGGTGACTGAAGTGGCTTCCATTGCACCGGATTGATTCGGTTTCAATCGCTTGAACGTGAAGGGGAATTTCCCCCCCTGTTCAGCTTGTTTTGCAGTGATGTTGAGTCCGACGTTGATGTCGGATCCCTTCTGCCTAGGCTGGGGTCGCTGGCGCTGTTGTCGACCCCCCATACCGCCCATGCCCCCGAACGATTGTCCGCCGCCTCCGAACATTTGTCTGAGCATGTCATCCATTCCGCCACCACTGCGTGGCCCCCCTCCGCCTCCGAACATGCTTGACATTCGTTGCTGTTGTTCGTATTCATTGCGTTCTTTGGCTGTGCCAATGGTGTCATAGGCTTCTTGAATTTCCTTGAATTTGGCTTCTGCAGCCGCATCATCAGGGTTTCGATCAGGGTGATACTGTCGAGCCTTTTTTCGGAAAGCACGTTTGATTTCTGCGTCGCCAGCATCCCTGCTCACGCCTAACAGACTGTAGGGGTCTTTCTGCGCCATCCGGTTTGGTTTCAACGCCCCTCCCACATCAACCCTCGCCTCGGTGAGTCAGGTCGAAAACCAGTCAATGGAAGCGCGTCGTGTCGCGTCGGAGTGGTTATATTGACCATGTTGGTGGCATGGAAAGCCGAGGTCGTACCATGTCTGGTGAAAACGCTGAAAAACGCTCCTTTGAAGACAAAGTTCAGGACCGCCAAGATTGGATTGAATCCCAATTTAGGCGCATCTCCCGTGGCTCTTGGGCTCGAATTATTCGAATGGCTCGCAAACCGACTCCTCAAGAATTTAAGCAAACTTGCATCATCTGTGGAATTGGCATGTTTGTGCTCGGTGGCATCGGATTTGCAATGCTTGTCCTCATGGACAACTTCCTGCCGTGGCTGCTTCAAGATGTCATCGGCATCGGAAACTGATAGGAGAGATTTGAGATGGTTAACGCATTTGTCGCATACGTACGTTTCGAAGAGAAGTTGCTTTTGCTTCGCCGCAATAAGCAAGACCCAGATTTCGCTGCCCTATGGGATGGCGTTTGGGGCGTTGGAGACACGCCCGAGGAAGTCATTACTCGAGTTTCTGAATCCACAGGCATTCCTGCCGAATCCCTTCACTACCAAGGTGCGGGCATCGACCGTGGGATCGACATGGGCCGAAACCTTGTCGATGTCATGCCGGTTTTGGTTGTTGCATCCACTGATGAAGTGACTCCAATGGGTCGCTACACAGAAGCTGAGTGGATTGACCCGGGCACCCTCCAAGATTACAACTGCATCTTCTCCAACCTTGACATGGAAAACAGCGCCACTTTGTTTGGCGAGATGTACGGATCGGTCGGGTCCTTCCTTTACATTGTCAAAACAGCCATTGGCTCTGAACAACGTGTGGCCAATGAAATGTATGCCCGTCTCCATGGCAGTGGTTCACTGACCTCGCTCCAGGGTGAAATCATGTCTATTCTTCACCCAACTGGAATGCGTGGGTACCTCTTTGTTGAATCCAGTGCGCTTCACCATGTTGAGAAGTTAATTGGTCGCTCTGGTGGCCGTGATCCTGCAGCCCGCCGTGGCCTCAATCAAACGCCGCTCAAGAACGCTAAGACCGTGCTGCCAGGTGCTGCGCCACTTGGTGATATTCTCCCTTACCTCGAACCAAAGGCTGTCACCTCTGGAATCGAAGTTGGATGCATCGTCGAAATCGTCACTGGCGCTTTCAAGGGCGAGAAGGCTCGTGTTTTGAGCGTTGCAGAATCAAAGGAAGAGGTCAGCATGGAGTTGTACGAACA
>QQSI01000006.1:7588-13579 GCA_003602645.1 Candidatus Poseidoniales archaeon
GCCCCTGCTGCTGCTGCCGCTGCTCCTGCAGCTGGCGGTGCTTCGGAAGCCGCTGCCCCTGAAGAAGAGGAAGAGGAAGAAGAAGAAGCTGGCGGTTTCGACGGTCTTGGATCCCTTTTCGGTTGAAACAGGTATCGAGCGCCGCCGAGCGCACAAGGACGCGCGTCTTGCACGCGTAGCCTCGTGATGCACGGTTGTCCGATTCGGTCCTTCCCGCGGAACACCTCGCCCTTTGGGGCGGGACTGTGGGCTAACCGTGCACACGCATCACCAAACGGAAACGTTTGATCGAAACAACTCCACACAGCCGACAGGCTGCTTGGTGAAAACCGCATCAAAGCGTTGATGCGGCAACCCCTTCTGGACTGGCTATGGTCCGACGAGCTACCACCGATCTTGAGGTCAGTGTGTCCCCCGTCCACGCCATCAAAACGCTTCGTTTGCTTGCGGAGGAAGCTGGTTGGTCGATGGAACGCCATGAGGGCTCTCGACTCGTCGATCGCTTCGCCATCATCATGCCGATGGCACAATCCACCCGAACCCTTGGCATTCGTGTTCTCGATGGACCACTGCGCGGCCTTGAAATGACTGCGTGGTCAGAAACCCGCGGCTCTGCTGGAGCCCTCAACATCACTTCCTGGGTCATGCCCGGCGGCATGGACCACGAGCTCAACCAGCGCTTGCTAGAACACTGGGTGGCACGCCTTCCGAGGTGCCCATGGCATTGGACTTTCTCAGAACGTTCGAAGGTTGGCTACATGCTCCCTGTGTGGCGGAAATCCAGAAAGAAATTCCGCGAACTTGGTTTTGATGTCAGGAAAAAAGGATGGCCTCTCCAACCACAATCAAAATGGCCGAACTGAGTTAATCAACTGACCACCTATCATGAAAGGGCTTAGACTTAGGCTTGGGGGGGGGTGCCTCCCCGTAGGGGAGGCGGATGCAAATGCGGGGTTCGTTCTCTCAATCTTTCAAATCAATCTTTTTGGCGGTGCTGATGGTGACCATGTCGCTTTCAGCCGGAATCGTTGAAATCTCTCGAACACCAATGCTGGATTCGCAAGATGTCGCCTCAGTTGGTGCGAGTTGCTCATACATCTCACGCAGCGCTGGCGAATCGATTTATGTCGATCCAGTCAACGGATCGGATGATTGGGATGGAACATGGTCGTGTCCAAAAGCAACCCTTTCCGATGCCCTTAACGAATCCTCGGCAAATGATGAAATCGTCTTGTACAGCGGCAGATACCACGAAAACGTCACTGTGAATAACAAGGATAACCTTCTGATTCGTGCGGCAAACGACGCCCGAGTTGTCTTTGATGGAACGCAAAGCATCGCTGGTGACATGGGTGTGACATGGTCAACAGCAGATAGCGATGGCATCCAAGAAGTGACTTTGCCGGTCGATGGTTGGCAGTTATTCTTGGCCTATGATGAACAAGTCCCTGCTCGATGGCCGAATGCACAATTTTCAGATGATACCGTGTTTAATCGTTCATATTGGGCTGAAGGAACACTCACGGGTTCAAACAACGCGTACACCAAAGGTTGGTTGACCGATGCTGGACCTGAAACAGGTGTTCATTCAGGGCTCAACGAGACGATTAATGCAACGGGCCTTGACCCAGAAGGCGCCATTGCGGTCATGAACCTCGGCTCGTTCCGCAGTAACAGCCGTGAAATCACGGATTGGAATTCAGCAAACGGAACATTCGCCTACGATGGCACGGGTGTCGGGTGGAAAACCAAGCATCATGCGTACTTCCTTGAAGGCAAGCGAGAACTCATCGATGTGGACGGCGAGTGGTGGTTTGACAACGCTAACAATCGGCTCCACTACAAGACGCCAACTGGTCAAGACGCCAACAATCTCGACCTCCGTGTCAAAGTTCAACCCTTTGCAATCGGCGTTGAGAACTCCGACGGTGTAACGATTCAAGGCATCGACTTCTTTGGAACAACCGTGAATTTCAATGAGTGCGATGGCTGCAGTTTCACGAATTCCACCCTCGAGTATCCAAGCACTTCAAAGCGAGGATTGGGCATTGCAGGCGAATCCGAAGACGATCGATGGATGACCCGTTTCTACCGTAGCACCAACAGTTTCGTGGACAACATTTCCATCACCAATACCGACGGCGGAGCGATTGAATTCCAAGGCTCACCGGGCCAAACTAACAACAACACGGTGAACAATTCCTACTTCCACGCCATTGACTGGTCGGCCGCCGACCAGAAGGGGTTGATGGTGACCATCTACGAAGGCGGACGAGACATGTACTTCACCAACAACACCGTTCACTTGACAGGTGCCTCATCGGTGCTCTCCATTGGCGATGCCCCCAAGGTGTTCTACAATGAAGTGTGGGACGTTGGCCATCTGCAAACCGATGGCGCTGTTGTTCAGATTATGCAAGCCGAAGCCCCTGGAGCTGAAGTAGCCTACAATTGGATTCACGATGTCATCAAGTACGGTGCTCGCTTTGATGCACCCATCGGCCAAGCCGGCGAGGGTCGAAATGGTACGATGCACCACAACGTGGTTTGGAATGCAGAAGGTGGTTTGATGGTCAAGGGTGACTATCACGACATCCACAACAATACGGTGTTCAATTCGACCAATGATAAGAACGACATCATCGCCCTTACCGATGGGGGCATCAATAACAAAAATTCGACCTTCCATCGCAATGCTGTCGATACCATGGCCGACAACAGATCGGCCTCATGGTCGCTTTATCCCCTTCCTTCTGGAACCTACTGGGACAATTGGAACGGTTATGTTAACACCACAGACACTGTTTCAAACCAACTTGTTGACCCAGTGAACTTCGATTTCAGACCGATCGCAAACTCTCACCTCGACAACATGAGTGCGGGCGCCTACGATGCGGGTGACACTGATCCTTGGACAGCTGGTGTTTCATGGACCTACAGTCCGATGAGCGACCCAATCTCTGGTTGTATGGACCCCATCGCCATTAATTACAACAGCAACGCCATCTTTGCCGATGGTTCATGCACGTACGCAACGCTCTCCTCTTCATCCTCAACCCTTTCGCTTGAGGTAGGCGTGACCATGACGCCGCACACATTTGAGTACAGCACGCCGTTCCTCGCAGATGGCAAGCAGACAGCGGCTTCTTCTGGCGCAGTGGGCATGGGCACAAACATTGCTTTGGATTCCAACGGAGCCATTCACATTTGTTCGAAGATTGAATCGTCGGACGACCTCTACTACACCACCAACGCTTCAGGGAGTTGGGACTCGGCGACCATTGATTCAGGTGGAAACATCGGTGGTGACTGTTTCATTATTCTCGACGGCGATGACGACATCCACATCACGTACTATGACGATACCAATAACGTTCTGAAGTACGCCACGAAAGCACTCTCAAGCGGCATTTCGAGCACCAATTGGGCCATTTCAACCATGGACAACAACGGCGATGTTGGAAACTTTGGGTCCATGGCAGTTGACGCCGATGACACCTTGCACATAGCCTATTATTCAGCCGCGAGTACGAAGTTGAAATACGCCACCCTAACGGACGGGGGTTCCACTTGGTCGAGAGAGATCGTTGAATCAACCAACGATGTTGGAAAATACACGAGCCTTGCCTTGGACTCAAATGGAAACCCTCACATCACCTACTATGACGATACGAACGATGACCTGAGGTATGCCCACAAAATGGATTCTTCGTGGGCCTTCACGACACTCGACTCCATTGGTCAATCAGGAAAAGGTACGTCGCTTGCCATCGATTCAAACGACAATCTTCACGTGGCCTACAAGACAAACAGCACCGAAATGGCGTACATGACGAACCTGTCTGGGTCCTGGGTCAAGACCACGCTTGATGCGAACTCATCGGGCCCTTGGGGTGTCAATTATGTCGATATCATGATTGCTGATGGAGACATTCCGCATGTTGTTTACTATGATGCAGTCGATCACGATATCTTCTACATGTCCAATGCCCGAGGCGTTTGGGAGCGAATTTTTGTCGCTGGCGATTCGATCAGCAAGACCTCGGGGGCGACAATGGATGAGAATGGCGGTATTCACGTTGCGTACTATATCGATGGGTCCTTCGATGATGTTGGCTATGCAGCAGTGCGAAGCCTCGCCCATCGTCCACAGTTTGAGGTTGAACCTGCTCTTCCAACAGGTGTGTTGTTAGGTGTTGAAAACGGTACGGTCTACGGAACACCAACTGCGTTCTCAGCGCTCACCGAGTACACTGTTTGGGCGAACACCACCCATGCCTCGGCCTTCACCACGTTCTCGATGAATGTGGACTGGGAGCTGATGGCGAGTGTAGATCATCTCGAGGTTGCAAAAAATACGGCGATGACTCCAATCACATTCAACTGGACTGCTTGGTCTTCAGGTGTTGCGAACAGCACCTCAAGCGTCTACACTACAGGAAGCTCCGGCAATTACAATGATATTGCCATCGATAGCAACGGCAAAGTTCACGTCGTCTTCTATCGAGAGGACAACACCAACATTTATCATTCAACAAACGCAACTGCTTCTGGAAACTGGGAGACGAATGACGTCGATACAAGTGGGAATGTTGGACAATATTGTTCCATCGCCATCGACTCAAACGATGGGTTACACGTCTCATATCAATACAACACAGGTAACACGCTCAAGTATGCATACAAGGCTGCTGGATCATCTTGGTCCTCTTCATGGTCAAAAACCACCGTTGACAATACGGGGGGGAAGTCTACGTCAATTGCGATTGATTCCAATGACAAACCTCACATCGTTTATCGAGATGGTGGCGGGAATGGGGGCGACCTTGCCTATGCGAAAAAGACCGGCAGTTCGTGGTCAGTAACCTCGCCAGTCCAATCAGCCGGTGATGTCACCCATACATCAATCGCCATCGATTCCGATGATCACATCCACATTGCTTATTACGATTCCAATAACAAAGACATGTATTATTTCACCAATACCTCCGCCTCTTGGAGTCGTACATCGCTTGAAGATATAGGTGCAGATACAGGCGGGATGGCTGTGGATATTGCGATAGATCCAACCACTGATCAACCAGGAATATCTTACTTTGATAGAGATATAACTGCGTTGAAGTACACCTATTATACCGGAAGTTCATGGTCGTCAGCAATCGTTGAGAACACCGCAGATTACGGCCGTTTCAATTCTATTGCCTATGATTCAATTGGAAATGTTCACATTTCTCATGAACGAAACGGCGTTGACGATTTGTATTATACATCAGACAAGACAGGCTCTTGGGTTTCAACGCCAATCGATACCACAAATTCCGTGGGGCTTTACACAGCAATTGCCGTTGATAGCAACGATGATGTGCACATTGCATATCGCTACAATACAGGCGTGGACCTCTATGTCGCCACCGTTCAAGGCTACAACGCCGGTCCTGTGACGCGTAGTGACGTTTCTGGGGCAACGTGCAGTATCTCTCCCTCACTTCCAAACGGATTGACATTGAATCAAGGTACGTGCACCATCAGTGGAACCCCGACAACCAGCGGTACCAATACGACCTACAATGTCACAGCCACTTCATCAACGGGTGACTCCAAGTCTGGTGAATTCAACCTCTGGGTGACCATGATCGCCCCGTCCATCACCTACTCAGGCTCACCATACACCTTCAACAAAGACGTGGCCATTTCCTCCATCACGCCCTCGAATTCAGGGGATGGCGCGACCTGGAGTATCTCCCCTTCGCTGCCTTCAGGATTGAATATCGACAGCTCAACAGGTGTCATTTCAGGTACACCTACCGTGACCGTTTCGTCAGCCTCTTACGTGATTACAGCCACAAATAGTGGTGGATCGGATACGGCCACCATATCGATGACCGTCAACGCACAAGCGCCCAACAGTCTTTCCTATGCGTCAGAAAACATGACGTTGACCAAAGGCATTGCCATGGCTACCAACAATCCGAGCGTGAGCGGTGGAACCGT
>QQSI01000060.1 GCA_003602645.1 Candidatus Poseidoniales archaeon
GACGTCAAGGGTGTCCCACGGGTCACCTTCGATATCGAGGACATCGACGGCTTCGACGCTGAAACTGGCCACTGGCGAATTACAGTGCAATCGTCTGAAACAGACTTGGCAACTCAAGCAGTTGTTCTGCGTGTGATCTACACCGATGCTGATGGAAACACAGCAATCGATGAAGCGAATATGGCAGACACGAATGGTGTGTACGGGTTCAACCCCGCGAACAGTGATGCATTCATCACCTTCGTCGACCAAGTGAACAAGGAAGGAACCGATTCGGTTTCGACCTTCAACACTGGTGACACGATCTTCGTGCGAACCCACGCCCCTGACGGCACGCCTCTCGAGGACGTGACAATCACTCTATCCTACGCTCCAAGCGTTGGACAAGGAGCGCTCTTGCGCACCTGGAGTGGCTTGTCATACGACGTCAAGGCTTGAGTTCAAGTCAACGTGAAGACAACCAGAAGCATGAGGGAAAGGGGCTTCGGCTCCTTTCCCTTGTGCCTCTCAACATCCCAGTGATGGGATGATCCACCACACCGGTGGAAAGCCTGCCCGAACGCAGGGGGTCTCTGAAAGGGGCCCCCTGTCTTCGGACCCCCCTTTCTTTGACCCGGTTTTGGGTTATTTTTTATCCCGAGCAGGTTGCGAAGCCTTTCAAGGCAGTCCACCTTCGTTGGAACATGCCTCCCACGAATGGCCACAGCCCACTTACAGAAACCACTTGTGTGGTCTTTGACTGTGACGGAGTTCTTGTCGATGCAGTGAGCTCATGGCGAACCCTCCATGATCACTTCGGTACAGATAATTCTGAGAATCTACAACGCTTCATTCGTGGCGAAATTAGTGATGTCGAGTTCATGCGTCTTGATATTGCAAAATGGAAAAGCATCGAAAATCCAATCCACCGCGATGACCTCTTTCGAGCATACGCCGGTGTTCAGTTGATGGAAGGAGCAAGAGAATTGGTTCAACGTTTGCAAGATGCCGGTGTTTTTGTCGCCATCGTAAGCGCTGGCGTAGACCTCTTCGTTGCATCCATTGCAGCCATGCTAAAGGTTGACGATTGGATTGCTAACGGTTTTGAATTCAACGATGATGGTACCCTTAGCGATGAAGGTGTATGCCGGCTGCATGCGACTGGGAAGGGTGAGATCATCACTAAACTTCTCAACATGAACAACCTTCAACCGGAAGGTTGCGTGAGTGTTGGTGACTCGGAAATGGATTTGTCCATGAAGATCGATGGTGGCCATTTCATTGGCTTCAATCCAACCAGGGAATCCTCGATGGATGCCTTCGAAAAAGCTGGAGTACCAATTGTCACTGGGAAAAATCTGCTCGATATAGCGCCATACCTTGGTGTATGAGAACGCTCAAGCAAAGGGTATGGCCGTTGTTGCGTGGCTCTTAAGGTTGACAATGGTCAACATACATGGTTTTGGTTGGAATCCGAGCATTCGCTGGTATGAGGTTTGATCTTGCCATGTGCTTGAACAAATCAATGTCGTTCCCTTGAAGTCAATGCAAGCGTGTCCGTGCACGTGACCGGTGACAAAAATATCAGGAACTTCACGAATCACCAACCCATCTTCAGGTTCTGGGGATAATGGGGTTTTACCCCCCCATTGAGGGGCTAAATGTCGTCTTCTCAACATCTGTCGCATCGCTTCGACAGGATCTGCGTAGGTGACTGTGCGAAGCCCTGCTACGAAGTCGTCTATGGATTTCCCGTGGTAGGAAAGGAGCCGTACACCGTGCAGCGAAAAATCACAGGGGTTTCCAACAAATGTTGTTGTGTTGTAATCCTGCTGAATGTCCTTCTCAAATGTTGGCTGTGGTTCTGCCGGTCGGACTGCGTCATGGTTTCCTGGAAGCATAACGCATTCAACCCAGTCGGGTAACAATTCCAAAAGCCGAGCAAATTCTTGGTACTGGCCAAATAAATCAGGGATCGACAATTCACTGTCTTGCCCTGGATATATCCCTACCCCGTCGACGCAATCTCCGGACAAAATCAGATATTTTATCGTCTTCGCAAGTGGGTCTGTATGGAACCATCTCACCATTTTGTGCCACTGTGCTTCAAGGAACGTCTTCGATCCAACGTGAATATCAGAAAGAAACGCCACACTCACGCCATGTTCCGAACTTGCCTTGACGTGCCGGTCTTTCATCGGGAAATGGAGGTCATCGACGTAAAACATATCGCCGGTTTGGCTGAAGGTCCCTGAAACACCTAGCACATCATCTGGCATGAGACCAGCTTCGAGAATTTGCTCATGCGCTCGATCTCTGTCATCGCCTTTTCGCTTCGTCAAAAGGCATGTCAATTCTCCCGTTTCATCCTCGAGGCTCCAAATGAGATGACCGTTTTTTGTGTACCTTGGCTCATTGACCAAACCAATGGCCACAGCTTTGTTTTCATACCCCTGATAGCGGCTGCTCTCAGCATGAAGGCGAGATATTTCAGTTGGTGTTCGTGGAAGTCGTGAATTCTGAATAATCATCTTACGAATGCTTTGTAGCCGATCACTGAAACACGATGTGATGTCACTCATTTTCCCCTCAGTGGTGCTGTTCCCTGTGATGTCGTAATGAACCAGAATATCACTTGATGCGTCCGTTGCTTGTTCACTGAAATCGCTTTCTTTCCAATCCGGGAGGTTGTTCCTGAATCGCAGGTCCAGTGGTTCTGGAGTATTGATTGGGGCGATTGTTCGTCCCAGATCAGTCGCTCCGGTTGAATTTGTAGGTGCATCCTTCGTGGTCTTTTTCGTTGTTCCAGTTACTGTTGGAGGTGCAGATCGTTGCATGCCACGCCATACGGCAAGCATGTCCTCTAAGATTTCAACTGTTAGGAATCCACGGTCAAAGCCGACTGCCTCTGCGCAATTCAAGACGCCAACCAAGTCTTCAGTTTCCAAGAGCATCTGACGTACGGATGCCGTGGGCACGATGCCTCTTTGGCGGAGAACGGGGAGAATCTCTTCCCATGGCGCACCCATGCCGTGAAGGTGACGCGAGCCCTCCAAAAGCACATCGGTGAGAGCGGCTGTTGATAGTGAAAGTGAGTTCACCACTTAATGTCAGAATCAATGGCATCCTCTTGATTCTTTGATTCTTTTTCCCCATCCCACTCATCGTCTTTCCAAGGCGTCTCTTCACGTGCTGCTGCTTCTCGTTTTGTTCGCTCAATTTCAAACTGAGCACGCGCTATGGCTTCATTCTTGAGAGCCTCTTCTTTTTGCCTTCTTGATTCCTCTTCTTCGTCCATGGCAATGTCCCAGCGCCGGATTGCTGTGAGTAAGGCAAAGTGAACAAATGCAATTTTGTTTTCTGCTCGATTTCCACCAATTTGTGTCGATTCTGCATTGGCCCACCTCGGTGATGCAATTCCAACATAGACCATTCCAACCTTTTTGCTGCTTCCATCGTTGGAGGGCCCCGCTATTCCAGTAATGGAAATCGCAATGCTTGCATTTGCACGCTCGAGTGCTCCTTTTGCCATCTCAATCGCTACATAGGCAGAAACTGCTCCTTCCTTTTTCAAGAGGTCAGGACTGACGCCTAGTTCAGTGGTTTTGGCTTGATTGGAATAGGTGACCCATGATTGGTTGAACCATTGTGATGCACCAGCGATATCGGTAAATGCACTGGCGAGTAATCCACCGGTGCATGATTCTGCAACAGTGATCGTGTGGCCACCCTCTTTGAGGCGACGCACGAGGCGGGCGGCAGCCGCTTGGACATCTTCATCCATGCAAACTCAGGGCGCGACTCATCGCCTTTGAGGTTAACCCTCAGACAATGGCTTCAAGAACTGAGGCTCACACGCCGAGTTGGGTCTGTGGTCTAGTGGTTATGACACCGCCCTTACACGGCGTTGATCGAGGGTTCAAATCCCTCCAGACCCACTACCAGAGATGATCTCGTATGTCGCCAGTTGCGTCGGTGATCACCTTGGTGATTCCAGACGCACGCCGAAAGGCATCTGCGTCTGATTGGCTACCATCGATGAGAATGCAATGGACGGCACGCTGCCAAAGCCCCGGCGGTGGTTGCGATCCGCGATGGTCAACCGCCACCAGGATGTCATCAAGTTCGGTGAACATCAGCAGAGTTGTCGACGAAGGAATCTCGCTTGCCGTGAAGACTAGCCAACGGGCGCCTGCCATCTGCTCTCTGGGGGCATCTCCCAAGTCCCGTGCCATCACCACTCGCATCTTGATTCCTCACATTGTGTATCGCAGCAAAGCAACAACACCACCCAAGCCACTCAATTGCTGGCCAGCATCGTGGTCGGTCGAACATTGCACCAACTCTGCGCCAATGTCACCTAACCCCTCTGTCCATTTTGCCCATGTTTGGCCTTGAATTGTTTCACTCTCATCCCGCAAGAGTTCCGCAGTAATCAGCAAAGTTTCGATGGCACCTTCAGACATAGCACGGATTAACGATTCTCGACCATAAGCAACGGCTCCATTGGTCGAGAGACGAGTCCAGGCTTGGTCGAGGAGATGAGCCTCCTTGGTAATTGCATATTCATTGAGGAGTTCTCCTGCAAGTCCATCCCTGATCAGTTCATTTGCTCCGGCTCTTCCAGCCATTGATGTGGCGACAGACTTGATGAATCTTGAATACCCCTCAGCCTTCAAATCTTGAAGCAAGAGGTCCCTCGCATGGCCAGGGCCACAAAGAATGAGAGGGGTGGAGTCGTCAAGTGTGGCGTTGACTGCTTTGATCACATTCGCTCTGAATGTGGCAGCAATCCCTGATGATTGTTTGATATCACCACGCTTTCCTCCGCCTCGCATGGTCCAAGTTGCTCCTTCTTTGAGCCCTCTTGGCGTGATATAGAAAAGGACAATTTCGTCAGTTTCAACGACTGCCAACGCAATATCAGTTTGGCTTGCTGCTCGCTCCGCTTGACGCAATAACTCATAATCTGCAGTTGAAAAGGGCTGGGAAGAGGATAATTGCACTTCGTCTCGCACCTCAATGTTGTGCGTATGATGCAAACCAACATCAAAATGAGCCTCCTCAATGATACCATGGACACGGAGGAGTTCACTGAAGGATTGGTATTCTGTCGAGGTGATCCCGAGCTTGATCCACATTTTCTTTCGTTCTGCAGATTTTGCCCTCCCACCTTCTTCACCGGTGGTCGTTTGGTCACGTCGCTCACCTAACATGCCGAGTTGAATTCCTGGTCGGGCAAGATGGGACAGTGTCCACAAATCATCCTCTGTTTCAATGCGTAAACGCCACAATGTGGGTTCCCGCTTGACAATTTTCATTCTGTTCACCCAAAGACACCGGTTAATCGGCCGTTCTCATCCATGTCCATGTCTGCAGCAGCAGGTCGCTTGGGGAGTCCTGGCATGGTCATCATGTTCCCCAGAACAGCAACAATGAATCCCGCACCGGCATTAAGGCGGAACTCTCGAACTGGGATGGTGAACCCAACGGGTGCCCCTAACATCCCAGCATCATGTGAGAATGAGTACTGTGTTTTCGCCATGCATACAGGGAGATGGCCATAACCCCAGGCCTCAATTGCATCGAGTTGTTTCTTGGCCTTTGCTTCGACTTGAACTCCTTCGGCTTTGTAAATACGCTTCGCAATGCCATTGACTTTGTCCATAATCGGTGCATTGTTTTGGAAAAGTGGTGTGAATGGGCGTCCTGCTGCTACGTGATCTTGTATGGCTGATACAACTGCTCTTGCTAACGCCTCTCCGCCCTTTCCACCCTTTGCGTGAACTTCGGTCAATGTAACCGCCTGTGCTCCACTTGCACGTGCTGCAGCACTCAACGCTTCCAATTCACCGTCTGTGTCTGCTGCGAATCGATTGATTGAAACAATCACCGGCATACCAAATCCTGCCATGTTTCGAATATGACGGTCAAGGTTTCCTTGAGCTCCACGCATCACCGCATCCACGTCTTCTTTGTCCAATTCCTCCTTTGTAGGACGGTATCCACCTCGGCTGCCGAAAGCCCCGCCATGGAGTTTCATTGAACGGACGGTGACGTTCATCACCACGCAATCGGGGGCTTTCCCCGAATTGGCTGCTTTGATGTGCATGAATTTTTCAGCACCCATGTCGGATCCAAATCCTGCCTCAGTCACCACGATATCAGCGGCACCAAGAGCGAGCCTGTCTGCTATGATGCTTGAATTTCCATGAGCGATATTGGCAAATGGGCCGCCGTGAATGAAGGCTGGATTTCCTTCTAAAGTTTGCACCAAGTTTGGTAAAAATGCGTTTCGCAAGAGAAGCGCCATAGCACCAGCGGCTTCGATTTCTTCTGCTTTTACTGGTCGGCCATCTGTGGATTGACCCACAACAATTTCCCCTAGACGGGTTCTCAAATCTGCGTAATCTTTGGCTAGCACGAGGATTGCCATGACTTCACTTGCAGCAGTGATATCGAATCTGTCCTGGCGTGGATTGCCATTAGCCGGTCCTCCAAGCCCGATTGTCATTGAGCGCAACGCTCGGTCGTTCATGTCGATCACCCTTGGCCAAAAAATTCTGGTTGGATCCAACTTCGTGCTGTTCCCATGTTTGATGTGATTGTCCACCAAGGCAGACAGAAGGTTGTGAGCAGAGGTGACGGCGTGTAAATCACCAGTGAAATGAAGGTTGATGTCTTCCATAGGGAGGACTTGAGATTGTCCGCCGCCTGCTGCGCCACCCTTGATCCCAAACACCGGTCCCATGGAAGGTTCTCGAATGACGCAGGTTGCGGACTGGCCGATGGCGCACAAGGCTTGAGTCAATCCGATTGTCGTCACTGTTTTTCCTTCGCCAAAAGGTGTGGGGTTGACAGATGTAACCAACACGAGGCTTCCTTGAGGGCGGGAAAAACGCTCACTGAGCGCTTCCCAAGTGATTTTAGCCATGCCTCTGCCCATTGGAAGGAGTTCGTGGCTTGAGATGCCCAACTTCCATGCAATGGTTTCAATCGGTTCGAGGGTAGCCGCTCGAGCAATTTCCAAATCGCTTGCCATGGACCAGTGTCCGTGTCGTTTTGGCTTTCAATCCCTCGGCTCATGTAGAGGCGATGAAACCGGTTTGCAGACCCTTCATTAAGGGCCGAAC
>QQSI01000061.1 GCA_003602645.1 Candidatus Poseidoniales archaeon
CGTCGCCTTGCACAATTCCTGGTGGATCTGAACGCACCATCACAATTGGTGGCTGGTCAAAAGGCTGGGCCATGACTGGTTGGCGACTCGGTTGGATTACCGGGCCCAAGGTCGTGATGGATGGTGTCAAGAAAATCAATGTCAGTGCAGCAACTCACGTGGCGACCTTCATGATGCCGGCGGCAACCGTTGCGCTCAGCCTTGAGGGTGAAACTGCTGCTATGGCCTCGTCGTTCAAAGCACGCTGCGAACTGATCCATGGATTATTGAGTGAATTGCCAGGCGTTGTTGTTCCAAAACCCGAAGGGGCGTTCTATGCGTTCTGTGACATCACTGGAACAGGAATGACGGACATCGAATTTGCCCAACGAGCACTGGATGAAGCCAAAGTCCAACTCATCCCAGGATCGCTGCTCGAGGGTGGCGAGGGGTACGTTCGAATTTCCTACGCAACATCTCCAGAAAACATTCGAGAAGGGGTCAAACGCCTGAGCACTTGGCTTAACAACCAGTAAACCGTTCCACGCTAAGTGATGGTAGGAACAATCCGGTACAAACCACCGTTGCCACCAAAGGTCGCGTAATACAGCGTTCCATCGGGCGAAAAAGAGATTGGCAAAGGCGTGCCGACATCGGTTGCAAAACGGGTCACGTGCGTGTTCCACTGCTCAGCAGGTTCTGTGGCATTGAGCGCATTGGTGGGGGTAAAATCGATTCGAAGAATCTCATGGCCTTGAGGAAGAAGCGTGTTCCATGAACCGAACACAGTTCCATACAGGGTGAACCCTTCCGAGCCACTAGCATTCAGGCCCGGAGCAGATGAGCCATTTGGCCGCAAAGCAAGGCCGTTGAGCGATGTGTGTGGCGTCCAAGTTGCGACCGGAGCAAGGGTGCCTTCTGGAATGGGGTGCTCCGGGTCATCGTCAGGCCAGCCATAAGCAGCACCACCGACAAGCATGTTGAGTTCCTCTCTTGGATGATCGCCTTCCCAGTCCCTGCCGTTGTCACTGAACACATAGCCCACCCCATCGACCCACACACCGTCAAAGGAATTGCGGACGCCGGATGCAAGAACGCCATGATCGCCATTGGTTGGATTCACCCACAGAAGGGCTGCGTTTCGTTCATCCTTTTCCTCACAAACATTGCATGTTGAACCACTGTGCCAAATCAATGTCCCATTTGGAAATGCGTTGATGGCGTTGGTTTGGTGATTGCCGCTTGGAACACCAGAGATGAGAACGGTCCGGTCCTCAAAGTTCCAGCCGCTTCGATTGTACTTAGCCAAAACACCTGCCTCAGATACAAAGAGGTGATTGTCGGTGAGGTGAATCCCATGGGGGCGGTCAAGGCCGGAAAGAAGGGTTGACTCACTGAAGTCATCGCTCGCATTGAGCATCAAAAGCCGTCCACCGTCTCGATCACACATCAGCAAAAGATTGTCCTCAACCCAGTGCATGCATGTTGGGCCACCAAATCCACTTGCTACTTTTTCAATTTCGAAGCCTTCCACAGCCTCGGCGTTCAACGGCTCCGTATACGGATAGATCTCCCGAGCGATGAGCAGGAAGAGCATCAAGGCAACAACAGGTGTTGTGTTCCTCAGAATGCCCATGGTGCTGTGAACAAAGCAGGGGCTATCAAGCCTTTGCGAATGACCGCTTACATCGCAGATTATGCTTTGAGTAACGCTGCTTCACAAATTGCGATGCGGGTTGGAGCCACGTCGCTCTCCGGGTCAAGAGCAAGGACGGCTCGCCATGCTGGTTCTGCCAGATCAAACCGCTCTGCTTGATGATGGATGGCTGCAATCCGCTTTTGGGATTCAAGATGAGAGCCGTCGCAACGAACCGCTGCTTGGAAATCATCGAGTGCGTTGTCATTGCGGCCAATTTCGAGGTAAAGCAAGCCGCGTTGAAACCATGCAGCGGCATAATTTGGCTGAAGTCGAATGGCTTCATTCAATGGCTGCTCAGCGCGTTCAGGCCGCTCAAGCGACATGAAGCATGATGCGAGTTGTGTGAGAGCCTGGTGATGGTGTGGGGCCGATTCGAGCACGTGTTCCAAATCATCACGCGCTTGTGCCCACTCTCCGAGGGTCATCAATGCCTCAGCTCGAAGGAACCTGGCGTACATCATCGATGGTGCTAAATCGACGAGGATTTGGGCGTCGTCAAGGGCTTTTCTTGGCTGATTGAGACCCATTAAAGCACTGCACCGGTTCAGTCGAGAACGGATATGAGTTGGTTCTGACTCCAAAGCAGAAGTGTATTGCTCGACGGCTTTGTCAAACAATCCTCGGCGCAAAGCAATGTTCCCTCTCACGTAAGCAACAGTAGCAACGTTACCAAACACGGAAGCGATGTCTGCGTGCTTGCTCGCGGTGGCAAGATCGTTTTGATCAATGGCCAATAACGCAGCTTCTGCGGCTGCGGAAGGGTCGTTTTCTGGAAGCAGTCGCATTGCACGAGCGATGTCTTCTGAAGCACCTTCAATGTCCCTCAGCAGTCGCTTAGTCCGTGCAATTCCCAACCATGCAACACCAAGTTCTCGATCAAGTTTGAGCGCTCCTTCGAAGGAAGAAACTGCCTCAGAAAGCAAGACTGCATCGGTTTGACCGGTTCCGTCCCTTGCTAAATCACCCAGCGCAAGATGAAGTCGTCCTTCGACCACATGCAACAATGCATGGTCAATGCCAAATGGCGTTTCATCCAAGAGTTTCTGCGCCGATTGATGGTCGCCTTCGAGAAGTTTCGCTCCAGCCATTCTCGCCCTTAATTCAGCGTTTGCTGGGTCCTTGAGGAGTGCCTTTTCTAAGGTCTCTTCTGCGGCTTGGGTTAAGCCAGTTGTGTGTTGAAGATTTGATTTTAGGAACACAAGGTTTGTGCCGCCGGCATCCAAAGCAACAGCATGCGTTGCGGCCTTGAGCGCTTCTTTGGCACGGTTGCCGTGAGGGGCAAGGAGTTCAGCGAGTAAGGCCCATGCTTCACCGCATTGGCGATCCAATTCAAGACAGCGCTCGACCGCTTGGTGGGCTTTGCCAGCCTCTCCCTCTTCGTTGAGCAATTGGGCATAACTCAGCCAATCCGCAGATTGATGTGGATCTTCGGCCAGTGCCTTTTCTATTGCCTCTAAGGCTTCTGAGCGGGAGCCTGCTCGAGCCCTCAGGCCCGAAAGAAGAGAGCGATCTGCTGCCGTATCAACACCAAGCGCCTCCAAGCGGAGCACGTCTCGTTCAGCCTCAGCATCACCGAGTTTCGCCAAAAGGTGAGCGTGTGAACGAAGCAAATCTGGCTGGTCTGGATGAACGGTCATTCGAGCCTCAAGCCAATGGCGGCGAACTTCATCATCACCCTGGAGCAAAGCAATGTGTTCCAGTGCTTCGAGGATGTTGGCGTTCCCTGGCGAGGATTGATAGGCCAAACCAAAGCATGTTTCAGCCCAGTCGAACCGGGCCAAAAGAAGGGAGGCGTGCCCGAGTCGGTGTGCAGCAACGGGATTTAGCCCCACGGTGCTTGCAGAAATCCCCTGTCCATCAAAAGCAGTAAGGAGTCGCCCCAGAAGTGAGGCGGAGGTTGCTGTGAGGAGGGTTTCATCGCCAATTGTAGCCTCGGTTGAGATATGGGACACAAGTGTTTCTAAGGCTGACAAGGCATGCGACATAAGGGTGTGATCCGGGGTTTTGTCTTCTTCGAAAGCCTTGATGATTTCATGGGCTAAGATCGCTCCGTGCATTTCTGGATTCGTCGCTCTAAGAGCAGACACCAGGTCGGTTAATTCCTGCACTTGATGGCGCAGTGACCCGACTTCGCTGTTGAGGTGAGTGAAATGAGCGGCTTGAGCTTGTTGGAGAACAACGGATGTGTCATTGACAGTGGTGAGGCGGGCATCGGCCTTTCGAAGCCAAAATCCAGCACCCCCGCCTGCAGCAATACAAGCAAGGCCAAATGCAGCTGTGATAGGTTCCATTGCCCCTCACCTCTTCTTTGCACCTTTATGGTCTGCGGAACATCCGAGGGCTCCAAAGTGGTTTTTTTGACCTTTTCACGATGGCCGGGGGCGTCCGCACCAAGGATTGGAAAAAGGGTATCATGGCTCAAATCCAACCCGAACGGGTGTTATCATTGCTCACATTGAAAGGCTCTCGGTCGTGTTGGGTAATTGAGGTGGCTGAAGTGGACGAGCAAGATGCGGCATCAGACGCCCGGCCATGGTACTACAATCGACTCATGGAATTGGCCTCTGAAGGATGGATAACGGCGAACGTCGAGGACTACCTTGGGATGGACGAAACAATCGGTGCAGAACGACTATTGTACCTTGATTACGCTCTTGAACTTGCACAGTCGTTGCAAGAACGAACAGCATATCTTGGGCGGGCGGCAGGGCCCCAAGTCTCTGATGAGGTGGGGGCATGGGCCGCAGACCTTGAAGATCCTATGAACGCTGAACGTGTGTTCGATGAGTATGAAGCATGGGCAAACCAATGGCGGCCATGGGAACCTGTGCTCTACCGCAGCGAAGAAGCGTGGAGGGACGATGGTCTCGAAGATCTCCATGCCGGCCTTTTGGCGAGATTTGATGCGCTAGACCCTTCATCAAAACCATCAACAGTCGTGCTTTTACCGCTGCTGGCCTATCCAAATGAAGTTGACACAATCGAACAAGCGCTTCGTGGAATCGAAGCCGATGAGAAGAGGCAACTGGCAACCATTGACAAGGCGATAACGATGCTCGGTGAGGCAGGGTATGATGTCTCCGGGGTTAACGAACTTGACATTCTTGACGGGCTTGATCGAGTCGCTCGTTTGCACGACCTTCATGATGTGCACGAAGATTTACGCCTATTTATTTCAGAGCAGATTGCGCCATTTGATCCCGAACTTGCTTCGCATCATGAACAGCGACGAATTGGATTGATCGGGCAGGGCGAGCGGGCAGATATTAGCGGTTTACGAATCCAAATCAGCGCCATTGCGGATAACCTCCATCAACGCATGGCCATGCTGAACGACGTTTTGAATGGCTGGCGTGGCAAAGGCATCATCTTCCCACATGCAGATGGAATCCGTGCAAGTGAATTGCTTGAATGGGAAGCCAACCTACCGGAAATTGAGGCAACAATTCAACGTCACTTCGGTGCTCTTCAACGTTGGAAAGAAGTCACTGAAGTTTGGCCAGAGGAAAAGCCGAAAGCGTCTCACTGCGCCGGCTATTTGGATAAAACAGAGGTGTTCATTGACATTGTCGATGACCTTGATCAGCGGTGGAAGCAGCTTGAATTGGAATGTTTGAATCGAATCGAGTTTTTCGAACATGCGGGCCTTGTGATGGACACCTGGCACGATCGCATTCAACATGATCCAAAATTTGGACTTGAAGAACTTAAACGAAATCAATCGATTTTGGAACATCGTGTCGAATTGATTGAACGACTTGGAACCCTAGATGTGTCATTTGAAGGAGCCCTAGAGGTCGGGCAAAGGAAAGACCTCTTGCGAGAATTGGATGTCGAAGGCGAGATCCTAGAAGACAGTTTCAGATTTATTGAACACCACGCAAGAAGAGGAGCAAGGCACCGTCGGATGCTAGAGCAAGATTGGCGAGGGCTTGTCGCCCAAGGCAAAGCAAGCGACTCGACCGCTACATCCTCATTCACACTGGCTGAATTTGAAGAGGAAATCGCCCATATCCGTCGGTTTGGTACCTCCATCGCCTCCAGTAGAACCGGCGCGTCATTCATTTCGGGTGATGTCCATGACCGGCTTCAAGCGAGGCTGGAGCAGGAACTTGCATTGCTCGCAGGATCGGGTTGGGCCGTTGAAGAACTCCGACAAGTGGCTGTGGAGGACATGGTGTTGGCGTCAAGAAAATTGAACGCTGTTCGCCCTGCGATTGAAGGCCACGCAGTTCTTACGCGAAGATTGTTGCATTTGCCGTGGAACCGAGACATCGCCTTGGCGTTGGATGTAGAGGCCTCTTTACGCAATCCCCTCAAATTGCCGTTGCTTGAAGATCGCATTGCAGGATATGCACGCCACCTTGCAAATCGGCCAGTTGAAGATGAATCATTCGAACTTACTCCGTGGGCACCAAAACCCCCGCGTAAGACGCTGCTACCTGTCCCCGAACACGCATCAATTCCAACGATGATGCCTGCAGATGCTCTTGGCGATGCTCATGAAGCTATGTTGGACGCGATGGATGGTCGAAGTGCGGAGGTCGAACCACCCCGAATTCAATCCTCTGGCGCAGTCGCAAAAATTGTGCGACCGAGTGACCCTGTTGATCTCCCGCGACCAAAACCTGCGCCGGTGATGGATGATGCACCACTCCAAAAGGAGCCATCGCCCAGCGTTCGGGCGCCTTTGGTAGAACCTCAAACCAACAGCCTTGAGCAAGTGGATGCGCCTGTCACAGATGCAACCACAATTCAAGCGTTGGCGTTCTTTCTAAGATCGATTGATTTCGATCAACTCGCCTTAGAGATTGAAACGGAGGGTATCGCCGCTCTGCCTCGCGTTCGAAGAGGATTAGCAATGCATGTCGGCATCGAACCAAGAGACACTCGAATTGACCGGCTTTTACGGGTGAGTCTTCGCCTGATGCCCCATAGAGATGAAAATGATGCTCAGCGCATGGCCTTGTTGACTCAACTTGCCAACAATATGAAGAAAATTAAGCGATGGATGCGGGTTCGGCTTGAACACCGGCATTCTGGCTCCAGCAAAAATTTCCTTAAGGATGCGAATGAACTTGGGGAAGCTCTTCGCCGAATCCCTGGACCTGGCCATCCTGTGCCTCTTTCTGCCGATGAAAAGGTACTCCCAGACGCTGACGACTTAGCCATGCTTGAGGTCGAAGTCGCTGAACTTGTTGATTACCTCAGCCCGAATACTGCGGGCGGAATAACAGCTTAAGCCAATTCACTGAGTAATTCGTTCTGCTCGTCTGGGGAAAGTGTCTCTTCAATTGGCGAGGCTTCGACTGCAATTTTCGGGGCATCAGGGAGAGGTGCGTCCAATGGAAGTGGCATCGGTGGCAAGCTGCCAGCCAGTGGAAGAGGCATTGGTGGGGGCAGAGGTGCTGGTGGCAGAGCTGCGGGAGCTGGCGGTGCGGGCACAGGCGGGCCTAAAGGGGCTGGAACCGGGGGGCTCATTGGCGCAGATGGAACGGGGACCGGGGCGGGTATATTCTGCGGAGGTGGCGGAATTGGAGTTGAGGGTTGAGCGGGCGTGTTCTGGGTTGCCGGTGGGCCGACTTGAGGCGGGGGCGGAACCGTCATTGGCATCGGGGGCATTGGTTGCTGAACGCTCTCCGGTTCGCTCGGAGGTTGGGCCACAATCGGCATCGCTTGCACAACGACTGGGCGAGATGGAGGGGGGGCTAGGACAGTTGTGTGAAGGCGTTCGAGTTCATCGACATCCATCGTTCCCGTGCGAATAAAATCCGCCATGCATGGGCCGATCATCGCCATGCTCGCTCGGAAAAATCCGCGGTTACTTCCATACGCATGCAAAGCAAGGCGTTGTGGTCCTCCTTCGTTGACGAACTCGATGGTGTGGGTTTCGAGGTGCATCATCACCCAACTTCGCACGCCAATGATCACCAATAAAGCGCCTAGGACGCCAATTGCACCTGAACTCAATGCTGTCAAGGCCAGCCCAGAGAAGAAACACCCAATCCAGAGCATCTGGTGCTGGTGCATCAATTCATTATGTTCGTGAGTGAACCCTGTGATTTCACGTTTCACGGTCATTCGCACCTTCATCCTCCGATGGCCATCGTTGCCAAGTTCGGTGTCCACCACGCGAAGGAGGTCATCGTCAACCACGATCGATGTTGTTTGGCGGCCATCCAGCGATTGCTTCAGTGGGTATTCTGTAACTAGTTCTCCGCTGTCAGCAAGCACCGGTGCTGCACGAATGGGGAGCCCCCAAGATTGAGTTGAATCAGGTTCTGTCGAGGGGTTTTCTGTTCCCTCTTCACTGGTTTTCTCCTCATCAAAATCTTGTTCGGCAGAGGTCGTATCGACCTTTTCTTCAGAAGAGTCATCGCCCGTGTCTGGTTCAATAGGTTCGGAGGTCGGGTCTTCGAAGGGATCCGTCTCGTCGTCAAGCCATCCTTGATTCTCGCCGTCCGCCATGGTCTGGCCTAGAAGCGACGTCTTAGATGAATATGGTTGTTGAACCTGAATCAACGGTGCAAGTCAGCAAGCCATGCCGAAACGCCCTCGCGATCAGCAAATCCTTTACCGGCTTTTGTGCCGATGACGGTCGGAATTGCAGCTTCAGAGGCAATTTCGAGGGTGCGTTCGCTCACCGGGCCATTGAACACAATCGCAACAGCTCCATCTGCACTTCCTGCAGTCTTCGATAGCGTCGAAGGACCCACAGGTTCTGAGATGGTCCCGTCAACCATGACGAAGACAGCCTTATTTTTGTCAAGATTATCAAGGTGGTCGAACATTTCGTGGACTTCAGCAGGTGCTTCAGGTACAGTGAATTCTTCGTCCATGTCTTCTGCCCAGTTCTTGTCTGGTACACCGGCTTTCTCGTCGTCCTCTTCTTGCTTCTTCTTCAGCACATGAGCAAACTTGGTTGCTTCAACTTTCTTTTGGAGGCACATTGTAACGGTTTTCTGTGGAAGAAGTTCCCACTCTTGACCCACAGGGGCTTGAGCAACAAAGTCGACCTTCATCATTTCAATAAGTTGACTGAACAACATTTCGCCGCCTCGATCACCATCGATTCCTAAGATCACAGTTTCTTTGCTGTTTGCGAGATCAATCAATTCTTGTTTGATGTTTCCAGCGCCGTCGGCGCTGATAGCATTCTTGACGCCACAGTTGAGCAGGTTTCGCACATCATTGCGTCCTTCGACAATAATCAATGACGACGATTTTTCGATGTTCGGCCCACAGGTAAGGCCGTGGAAGTTGGTTGCGGTGCCAGTGGTCAGGACAGAACGAACTTCTTCGATGACGGTTTTTGAGGCTGCTTCTCCGGAATTAACCAGGTTGAGAAGGAGTTCTTTGGCCCGGTCAACAACTGCTGTGCGCTTGGTGGCGCGGATGTCAAGGATTTCCTTTACGGCGATTTTTGCACTGCATGGTCCGATTCGGTCAATCGTTTCAAGTGCGGATGCAATAATTGCGGTTTCGACATTGTCGAGGCTTGATGGAATAATGATCATACCATGGACTTTTCCGCCCTTCGTGTCCATTTCAACATCAACGTGTCCGACGCGTGCGGTTCGTTGCAATTTTCTGAGTTCCAGTTCGTCACCAAGGAGTCCTTCGGTTTGGCCCATGATGGCGCCGATGATGTCCTTGCGTTGGACCGTTCCGTTTACCTTAATATCAGCGCGAATTTGGTACTTCATCGCCTTGCTTTGCTTGTTGCCGCCTCCGCGGTTAGAGTTGTTTCTTTTCATGTGAATGTCTCCGTTGGTATCAACCGCCCTATTCCTAAGGAAATGGGGCCTTGGCCCCATAGGTTCTTTGGCTGCTGTTTAGGACGAATCCTAGACTGCGTGAAAGGGAGGTGGATGGTTGTTCCAGCAGCCCCCCCCTTTTCAATGCTCTCCAGATAAAACGGCCAAAAATGACCATTGTCTACAAGCAACGATTTGAAAAACGGGAACGCCATGGTCTGTCCGTGACGACCGGTTCCTCGCATCGTTTGGATGTCTTCCGCAGCACCGTAGAGGTGATGCTTGTGGATGGCGTTTTAACGCGTGAAGAGAAGCGATTGATCATCAAACTAGCCAGTGCATTGGAACTCGAACCGTCTCAGCCCGCAGAGATTTATGAGGCCATTCAAAACAACACTGATACCGAGCGCGGTACACAAATCAGCGCATCCCTCGCACGCTCGATTTACACGAAGGTGTTCGAAGTTGCTATTGTTAACGCCTCACTCTCCCGCGATGAATTCAGGGTTCTTGCACATTTGAGGACGGTTTTTGACATTGATGAAGATGAACACCTTCTCATCGAAACCGAGTTGCGGGAGATTGTGAAAGAAAAATTCGAGGATCCGAACGTCATCGACAAGATGCTCCTCACACTTCGCGACTCGGTTGGCTTGGTTGGCGATATCTTTGAGACCGTCCGGAAGAAAGCCTCCGACGGTGGATCCGAATGAATTCACAATTGGACCGTCTCCTCGCTGAACCACAAGAACGCTTGCTTCGTTCACGGCGGAAAACTCTGAAATTTCTTCTTCGAGCCTACCATGCTGGTGTTCCCGGGCTGATGGCAAAACCGTCAACGGATTTACTCACCGCTAGTGGGGGTTATTCCTTTCATATTGGCTGCCCGAACCCCGAACTACGAACCATTGCTTCTTGGATCATGACCTCCGGGCAGAATGATATGCGGCGTGTTGCTAGGTTAATTCCGCCCCTGTGGAAACGACATGGGCGAGAAGATCTCGTCTTAGTTGGGCTGCTGCTTGCAAACATGTCTGAATCTGAATTGGGTGAGAACCCATGGCTTGCGCTGATTCACTTATTTGGGAACCAGGAGCCCCTGGGGGCGTTATTGGAAATCGCGGAAGAAATGGTGCGAGGTGGTCATGAAATCCCTGATGAGGCTTGGTTGATTGCCATGGCTGGGCAAAGTGAGTTGTGGCACCAAGTCGCCGTGCTGTTTCTGTCCTTGAAAAAAACAAAAATCACCACTGCCCGAGGGTTGATTGCTACCGCTCCACGCGGCGGGGACTTGTTTGAACGGATACGAAACCGATTGCTCTCTCAGGAGCATTGAAGCCCCGTCTCACTCAGCATCATTATGATGAGCGAGCGGTTCTTACCTTCCGATGACCCAGTGCTAGAGGCTGTCTACCAGTGGACTGTTGAACGAGATGCTCAAGACGTGCGACGGTTGTTGGAATGGTTACCTGAAGCAAGGTCAAGTCGGGAACGGCGAGCTTTACTTGAGCGTGTTCGCAGCCTTCTGGCCGAACTCGAGCGAGCCCTCGATGGCCTAGATGAGATGGTTTGAGTATGGTGACCGTATTCATCCTTGCTGGAGGGAAAAGCACCCGGATGGGCGCTGATAAAGCATTCATGAACGGAGGCGTGGAACGAATCCGTTCGATTGCCATGGAATGTGGTGCAAAACGCGTCATCACATTGTGCGGAGACGCAGAACGAAGCCATTTGTTTCGTGGAGAGGTTTGGCCAGATCCCATCGGCGTTTGCTCGTTAATGGAGGTGATCTCATGGGCCATGGGGCAGGTCCAGGGGAGAATTCAACTGGTGCCATGTGATGCTTTCTCGTTAGAGGCAGGGGGGATGAGGGTGTTATTGGAGACTGAAGGAGGCGTGCCAATGGACCGCAGTGGCCAACGCCAGCCCTTGCTCAGTTCCTGTCCAGATGGATTCATTGCCAACGACCAATCATCGGTCAGTTCTATGTTTTCCATTCTCCCATCGTTGGACTTAGGAGAACTTGCTGGACAAATGGAAAATTTCAATTCTCCTCGGGATGAGTCATCGTGACGAGATGATCTACAATTTTTGGATAGAGGGTGTGTTCAGTGATTTTTACCCGCTGGGAAAGAGAAGTCTCATCGTCGTCTGGAAACACAGGAACACGGCTTTGGCCCAATATTTCACCGGTGTCCATGCCTTCGTCCACCCGGTGAACGGTGCACCCTGTAACATGAACATTTGAAGCTAACACGTCTCGATGGGCATGCGCTCCCGGGAAAGCAGGGAGGAGTGAGGG
>QQSI01000062.1 GCA_003602645.1 Candidatus Poseidoniales archaeon
ATGTTTTGGTAATCTTCCTCATCACCATCGATTCCGTAGGACCCATAGACCCCGTTGTGCATAATGGGGGCACGGGCTTCCGCTGAGCCGTTTCTCCACATCAATTCCTTGACGCCGATCAGGCCGGAGATTGGCACGATGGTTTTGAGGTAATCATGTTCTGCTCCGAACATAGCTGCTTGCCAAGGTGTGCTTCCGTCGTAGGATTTTCCAATCATGCCAACAGCGCCGTTGGACCAATTTTGTTCACCAAACCAGCGAACTGCTGCGTCGTTGCCGAGTTGCTCTGCGTTGCCCATCAGGTCCATGCAGTGGTTCGAGCGACCCGTACCGGCAACTGAAACCTGGGCGAAAGCATAGCCATGTGGGAGGATCTGGTCGATGATCATCTGGCCGAGCCATGTTCCAGGTACCTCGATGCTTGGTGTTTCGACCGATGCTTCCTGGAAGTATGGGCCAAATTCCGCAATCACAGGAACCTTCACGCCTTCTGGGACATTTGGCCGCCACACTGCAAGACTAATGACGGCGTTGTCTGGAGCAGCCCCACCCTCGCTGATTGGAAGGGAATACTCGACAAAGTGGTGGGTCGAATTCCATTCGTTCTCAGTTGCGAGAATTTCGTAAGGGCCAACTTCCAACGCTATGCCAAAGTCCCCTTCTGTTTCATAGGGCAAGGTTGACCTCTCCCACACTGGAACCCGGTAGGGGTTTGAAGATCCTTCTTCATCGACAACGAGGTCCATGACGGCCTCACCGAAGACAGCAGAGACGAATAAAAAAACCAAAGAGACAGCAATTGTCGAGCCCAACACGAGGTTGAATTCTCTTGAGCGTTGACTTCGCTCAAGTAAATCACCCTCCGAATCGCTCATCTGCTTCCCTCCTTAGACTTGCCTTGTAAGGGCCTCTTTTGAGGTTACCGAGTGGATGGTTGTTGGTGTCAATGACACTTAATCGTCTCTCTGCCGGTGATTACGGGACCGATTTCGATTCCTCGAACGGTTGTTTCCGCCTTGATTTGAGCCACTCTGACCCTTGCGCTGTTGTCCACCGTGGCGACCCTGTCCTCCTCTTGAGCGGTTTCGATTGCGTTGTTTTTTCTTTGGTGCGTTCGGGTCTTTGATTTTGCCAGGTTTTTGACCTGGTTTAGGAATCGCACCGATAAAATGGAATTCATGAGAACTATCCACGGGTATTTCTTTGCCGATCAGTCGTTGAATGCCGACGAGATATCCCGACTCGGTGTCATCGCAAAAGCCGTACGCTACACCCGTTTTCCCTGCACGAGCGGTACGTCCGATACGGTGAACATAACTCTCAGGCTCATTGGGCAAGTCGTAATTGAAGACGTGCGTGACACCATCCACATCTATGCCTCGGCTGGCAATGTCGGTGGCCACCAAAATCGGTATCGAACCATTCTTGAAACCAGCCAATGCCTTGGTTCTCGCTCCTTGGCTTTTGTTTCCATGGATTGCTGCAGCGGAAATGCCGCTTTGATCCAACTGCTTGACAAGACGGTTTGCCCCGTGCTTTGTCCGTGTGAAGACGATGCCACATTCCACTCGTTCTTGTTTGATGATTTTGACCAACAGTCTGCGTTTGTCTGCCTTCCGCAAGAACATTATTTTCTGGTCGATCCGATCAACAGTGACTTCTTCAGGTGTAATGTCCACTTTGATGGCGTTGTGAAGAAATGAACCAGCGAGGTTAGCAATGGAGGAGGGCATTGTCGCACTAAACAAAAGATTCTGGCGCTTTTTTGGCAACAGTTTCAACACTTTTTTGATGTCGTGAATGAAGCCCATGTCAAGCATTCTGTCGGCTTCGTCCAGAACAAAGAACTCAACATGAGTGATGTCGATGTGACCTTGATTGATCAAGTCCAGCAAGCGGCCAGGTGTTGCGACGAGAATGTCTAATCCCTTTTGCAAAGCTCGAACCTGTGGATTTTGATTGACACCTCCAAAGATGACCTTGTGACGAATGTCCAAATGTTCACTGTAGGCGTGAAACCGCTCATCGATTTGAGCAGCAAGCTCCCTTGTTGGAGAAAGCACCAAGGCACGAATCTTTCGCTTCCCTTGGGGCCTGTTTCTGCTCATTATTTGAAGCACCGGGAGCGCAAATGCTGCGGTTTTTCCGGTTCCAGTTTGTGCTACACCGAGCACATCTCGGCCGGCGAGGAGAGGGGGTATAGCCTGCTCTTGGACCGGAGTGGGGGTTGTGTAGCCTTCTGCAGCCACGGCCCGCAAGAGTGGTTTTGATAATCCAAGTGCTTCAAAATCGGTCATTGAAATCCCTCGTTCTATTGACACTGTGAATCACTGTGTGCAATCTGAACAAGCCAAGGTCCCGGCATCTCCCCTAAGAAGCAGGGGGGTTGAAATTCGGCGGGTGGAAGGATTGGAAAGGACTCGAACCAACGCCGTTTCACAGAATTGGTTGGTTACGAAGCCATTCAAGATCCGAGATGTATAGTTGGCGGATGTCATCTAACCCGAGCACAAGCATAGCGAGGCGCTCTAAGCCCATGCCCCAAGCGAGAACGGGCGTTGAGATGCCCAAAGGTTCGGTGACTTCGGGTCGGAAAATCCCAGCACCGCCAAGTTCCAACCATTGACCGCGCCATTTCACTTCGATTTCTAAACTTGGCTCGGTGTAGGGGAAATACGCCGGCCGAACACGAACTTCCGGGTAACCCATCTTTGCATAGAAGGTTTTCAGGGTGGTCACCAGCATTTGCAGGTTAGCCCCCTCTTCCATGATGATGCCTTCGATTTGGTGAAATTCTGGCAGGTGTGTTCGATCGATTGCTTCCTTCCTGAACACCCGATCTACGGAAAACACACGGCAAGCCTCGTTTGGATGGGCAGCAAGGTATTGGATGGTGTTAACCGTGGTGTGGGTTCTCAGCAGTCCCTTTTCTGATGTGGCCTTCGAAAACGCACCACCCCACCCCACCGATCCGGTCGCCCCCCCGTGTTCGTGAATGTCACCCCACGCTTTGACGAGGTCATCCGGAAGCGGTATTGAAGCAGGTGAATCAAGGTAGAAGGTGTCCTGCATTTCACGCGCTGGGTGATCTTGTGGAATGAACAATGCATCCATGTTCCATCCTGCAGTTTGGACATAGTCATCCACCAGTTCTGAGAATCCCATCTCCAAGAAAATCGACCGCACCCTTTCGATCAGCGCTTGCATTGGATGGCTTCGACCGGTACGAGGTGTTGCGGATTCAAGCGTGACATCGAAACTTCTGAACTCTGCTTCCTTCCAAGCCTCGGATTGCAGCAATTCTGTGGTGATCTCTGAAATAGCCTGCTTTTCTTGAAGGTGTTCACTTTCTACAGAAGATCCGGCGCTGGTGATGGTCCATGTGCGGGTTGTTGTCTCAGCGACTTCAATCAGGCCACGCCTTGATTTGAAGTGCTCAAACAGAGCAGCATCGGCCGATTCTGCTGTTAGTGGAAGTGCGTTAAGAAACGACGTGCGTTGTGCGATATGCTCGCTCACTTCGTCAGGATTCGATGCGTGGAAAGCTCCCTTCACCAGTTCAACACCAAGGCGTTTTAGCAAACCAACACCAGGCCCCGCTTCATGTCGCTCAAAGGCCGTCTGAAGGTTGGCCATCGTCGGGTCGGAGGCGGTTTGAATCCAAGTCCAAAGTCGATGCTCAAGCAATCCGTTCTCGATGGCTTTGTATCCCTCCGGTGCGGCCTTTACGGTTCTAGTCACTTGCTCCATTGTGTCAACCAAACCGTGGTTTGTGAGGCCGTGGCCAGCGCCAACTGCAATGGCTTGATCTTTCCATTCACAGGCTTGAAGAATCGCCTCGAGCGTCCACTCTTTCCCAGCATCCTGTTGCATCACTTTGAGCATTCTCCGCTCAGGATTCAGCAAGTTAGGGGCCTCCATGAAAAACTCGGTGTGCCCAACGCCCTTCAAATGTGTCCTTGATTTTCACCGTACAATGATGTTCGCGCCCACTCAAGGTGTGAGCGGTCACTCTTCCTCATCCCAAAGCGTCCTTTCGCATTTGGGGCATTGGAAAGCGACTGGTTTGGAGCCATCGACGGCGGAAACATGCCCACATGGGCCGCAGAGGATGGTTGAGCGAATTGGCTCATCAAGCGTCACATCAACCCGAAACATCACTCGCCCAGCATCCGGCATCTTCTCTGCGCTTGGTTGCCAACGTTCAATTTCCTCTGGTGTCATGCTCCGTTGTGAAGTCATGGTCATTCCAACAAGGAACAGCACGATTCCCGATATGCCGATTGTACCACCCATTGCGTACAATCCTCCAACGGACAAGAAGCCCCCAGTGACAATGCAAATCAACGCCGCGATGAGAAAATTTTCTTTCGCATTTTGCATCATGGTTCAACCTCAGGATAGGGCGTGAGCTAATGCTTGGGCAACACGGGGGATTTGGGCGAGTGGTATTGCACACAGCCCGATGCGCACGCCTCCTGTGAGTGGGACAAGGAAGACATTTTGTTGAGCACAAGCCTCTGCAATTTCCACTGGCTGGTCATGCTCAAGCCAAGCAAAGAATCCATCGTGCGTCGGGTTGAGGGGAACATTGAGCTCTTCACATGCTGCAATGAACGCGCTTCGGCGCTCACTCAGCAGGGATTGAAGTCGATCCCGCTCCTTACTCCACGCGGCTCCAGTTTCATCGGATGCATGCAGTTCACTCACGGTGTATTGTGACACACGTGGAGCAGCGGACCATGTTTGGCGGCCGGTGACGCCCATCACAGTTCCAATGCGTTCAGTCACTGCAGCGTCTGGGTGGACGCTGACCAAAGCACCCGTTCGCAAACCATAGATGGTATGGGATTTCGACAATGAAAGGGCGAACGTGATGAGCAGGTTTTCCGGCCAAGGCCACCCGTTTGTCATGGCTTCATGGAGAGTGTCTGCCCAACCATGAGGCTCTTCGGCATAGAGGTGATATGCGGCATCAAGCAAGAGCGTGTGCCCAACATCCTCGTTGACAGAGGCGCTTTCCATCACGGCTTCTAACAGCGCCATGCGCCCATCGGCAGTTAGGGAGAGTCCCGTGGGGTTGTGTGCAGGATCATTGACCCACATCATCACCTTATCTTGCTCCTTGCACAATTCCGAAAGTTTGAGTTTGAAGCTGTCGATGTCCACGTAGGGGTATGGACTGGTGCTTTCAGGCAGCAGCGGGTAAGTTGTCACCTTGAGGTCGCATCCTGAAAGGAAGCCCTTGTATGGTCCCCAATGCCGATCACGCAACAGGACATGGTCGCCTCGATTGGCGAAGTTAGTTGCGGCGAGGTAAAGTGCACCTGAACCACCCGCAGATGCTGTTGCAGTGATGGAGAGTCCCATGGCCTCTAATTCGTTTCTTCGGTCTCCGAGAGCCAATGATTTCGCCAAATCCAGGAAAGCGGGCAGTCCCTTGAGGGGGGCATAAGCGGCAATTTCCACCGGTGGTGCCTTTCGAACAGCCTCGTCAACAACTGCATTGATGGCAAGGGTGCCATCGTCCTCAAGCAAAGCACCAATTGTGCCGTTGACAGCATCAATGTCTTGTGCTACAGCGTTCTGGTAACGCCCCCACCAAGCAAAGATTGTATCACTTCCCACTTTTGTCTGGGCGTAGGGGTTCAGCAAACCCGCACCGGCGTCGTGGTCCATGAGGGTGCGAATGCGGGTTTCTTCTTTGAGTTGCCTCTCGATTTCGGAAGGGAAGGCATCCGTTTCATTCATCAAGGGTTAGCCTTTGGCCGTACCATCGCCTGTGTAGCATAGCTGGTAGTGCATCGGATTTGTAATCCGAAGGCCGGGGGTTCGAGTCCCTCCGCAGGCTCCTTTCATCGATAAGTCCGATAACTCGGTTGACCTGTCACAATTCATGCGACCATTTCACCTTGCATTTCCCGTGACGGACCTTGAATCCACAGAGTCCTTCTATGTCGATGTTCTTAATTGCAGCATTGGCCGGCGAACCGACCGCTCGATTAATTTCAATTTTCATGGCCACCAAATTGTGGCCCATCTTGTTGAATCAATGCCTGATTCCACCGACGGTGGCCGAATTGATGGCCGTCAAGTCCCTCCGTTCCATTTCGGTTTGGTCATGGAATGGGGTCAATGGCATCGCCTTCGCGATCGCCTTGAAGCGATGGACATTGAGTTTCGTCTCAAGCCACACATCCGATACCCTGGTACAGTTGGCGAACAATCCACCCTGTTTCTTGACGATCCTTCTGGAAATGCTTTGGAATTCAAATCATTCCGTGAGGATGAACGTTTGTTCGCCACACTTCCGGGCAACGAACATGCACCGGGTGGAGGAGCCCTCTGAAGCGAACGCTCAAGGTTGAAGAGCGGCTGGCCGAAGCATGGTCGCCGAACGCTTGGACGGGAAACTCTGCGCTGCGAGCGTGGAAGAAGAACTTCAAGGGCGAATCATTGCTTGCAAAGAAAAGGGAATTGCGCCTCATCTCGCGGTTGTGATCGTAGGGGACGATCCTGCAAGCCATGTGTATGTGAATTCCAAAGTGAGGGCATGCAAGCGACTTGGCATCAAGAGCACTCACATCGAACTCGCAGCCTCATCCACGGAAGCTGAAATTCGTGATGTGATTCATCGTCTGAATAGTGATGCAAGTCTGCATGGAATCCTCGTTCAATCTCCTCTCCCTCCCCACATGGATGAAGAGGCTTTAACCGACCTTATCGATCCCTCAAAAGACGTTGATGGCTTCCATCCTCAAAACCTTGGCCGCTTAGTTCAAGGGCGTCTTGACGGGATGTTGCCGTGTACACCGAGTGGTGTCATGCGAATGCTCAAATGGGCCAACATCGATTTAACCGGCCAGCGTGCTGTTGTTCTTGGTCGTTCACGAATTGTCGGTATGCCTCAAGCCCTGCTGCTTGGTGCAAAAGGTGCCGACGCAACCGTGACTGTCGTTCATTCACGCACCAAAGACGCACAAGCAGTATGTGCTCAAGCAGATGTGATTGTCGCCGCCATCGGTCGACCTGAAATGGTCACGGCAGATTGGATCAAACCTGGTGCAGTCGTTGTTGACGTTGGCATCAATCGTGTGGATGATGCAACCCGTGAACGAGGCTGGCGATTAGCGGGTGATGTTCACCCAGATGTTGCTGAAAAAGCGTCATGGTTGTCCCCTGTGCCCGGGGGGGTAGGTCCAATGACCATCGCGATGTTAATGGAAAATACAGTGCGTGCAGCAGAACAAAACGACAACTGAGGAATGTCTATGGAACAAAAAGCACCACGACTCTCGAGCGCTTCACTCGTTTTTGGTGGCCTTTGTTTGGCGTTCGCCATCCTAAACAGTACGGCTGACCTCATTCTGGAAGCAGGACTGACGGTCGAGGAATTTGCCAGCCTCGGTCTTGCCGCATGTTGTTTTGTGATCTCATTCCTTGCTTCCCGCGAACGTCCAATCCCCGAATTGGTGAACCAACCGACCATTCAAGAGCAATACGACGCCCTTGAATCAACGCCAACCCCTTACCGGTCATCGTCCTCAGAAGAATCCCTACAGCACTCACCAACCTCGCAGGTATCCCCCACACCCATGACGACCATGCCGGCGTTTGAACCACTTGCCACATCTGCTCCTGTTGAACACGCATCAGTCTCAAACGCCGATGATGTGGCAACAGCTCTTGCCTCGCTTTCTTCCGGCTCAATCGGTACGGCTGCTGCAGAGCAAGTGGCCGTTAACCCCGCCCCTCACATCCATACTGAACAGGGGCGAGAGTTTACCCAACCCGTAGGTTCACTGGCAGAGACCTTTGTGAGGACACCAATCACCAACGTTCCTTTACCGGGTAAGATGGATGAGCCAGAACCAGCAGCGCAACCCCTCGAGGGTTTGCCTTCAATGCCTGATTTGGATGAATTGCTCAATGCACCCCCTCCACCATCTCCAGTCTCCTTGCCCTCAGCGCCCTCACTTCCAGACCTTGATGCCTTGCTCAACACCGATGCAAAACCGGCTCAGGAAACGCCCAGCACGCCTGATTTACCGGACCTTGATGGATTGTTTTGAATCTGTACGAAGTTCAATAGAGGTTGGCATCATGGAGCAGAGTATGTGGTCTGATGCATTCGATTTGCACAGCCACTCCACCAACAGCGATGGTGAACATGCTGTGGACCGAGTGGCTGAACTCATGGCTGAAGCAGGGGTGAAGCACTGGGCCCTTACTGACCATGACACCATCGCAGGTTGGGACGAGGCGAAGCGAGCTGCACAACACGTAGGGATCGAATTCATTCCGGGGGTTGAGATCACATGTGAGCCCGGGCTTCCGGTTTGTGAACACGAAATGCAGCTTTGGCAGCGAGATAGGGCTCCATCGTCTTGGCACCTTTTGGCGTACTTCCCTTCTGCAACCACATCTCAACTGCAACGCGAGGAATTTCGTCAATGGCTAGCACCGCTTGGTGAAAGTCGCGGCCCGAGAATGGAAAAAATGGTGGCTTTGGCTCACCAACATGGCATGAACATCGACCTCGATTCGGTTATGGCCCGTGCAGAGGGATCTGTTGGCCGCCCACACCTTGCGGATGAGTTAATTGCCAAAGGGTTCGCAGTGGACCGTCAAGACGCCTTTGACAAGTGGCTAGGAGACGGACGGCCATTGGCCATTACACGGTCAAAACCCTCGATTGAAGAAGCAACGAAGGCCGTGCATTCATGCGGTGGTTTTGTTTCTCTTGCTCACCCGATTTACTACGGTGTAGAAGCTCACAAACTGGCAAAACATTGCAGCGCATTGGGTGTTGATGCCATCGAATGCTTCCATCGGAGTCATCCTGATTCCTATCGATACGCAATGATGATGGCTGCTCGAGAACACGGAATGCACTTGACCGCCGGTTCGGACTTCCATGGTCTTTCCTCGATGCAAACCCCCGGTAAAACTCCACTTCCCTTAGCGGATCTTCCACCATCGCTAGGATGATTCACTGAACAGCCAACTTACTCGGCACCATTTTTGCGAGTGACAGCATCGATGATCAGCGCTGCTTCGAAGAGAAGAATCACAGGCATAGCCACAAGGAATAGGGACAATGGGTCAGGCGGGGAAAGAAAGGCACCAAGAACAAAGGCACTGAACCAAATGTGCCTACGAACCATTCGCACATCACGTCTTGATGCAATTTGGAGTCGCAGCACAAGCAAGGTTGCAACCGGCGCTTGAAATCCAATGGCTGAAGCGACAGCTAAGTTGGCGATGAACCCGACATAGCCTGAAAGTCGCCATTCGGTTGAAAGTCCAGCACTTTGTGCATCGTTGGTGAGGTATTCAAGCAGCATTGGTGTCAGGAGATGCCAGGCGTAAATCACACCCAAGCATGCCAGGACAACGCTTGACAAAATGGTGATGACAAGGGTGGCACTTGGTCGTGGAGCCGT
>QQSI01000063.1 GCA_003602645.1 Candidatus Poseidoniales archaeon
CCAATCAGGCCGGTCATCAACACACACGATACGAGGCCAAAAGCGACCATGAGTTTGCGTCGGTCGTGGATGAATAAACCCAACTTGAAGAACAGCCGGTCTTCGAGCATTTTTGGGTCAGTGGCTCCTTCCATGGCCGCTTCGGGCTGTAATTGGTTTATCAAGCAATGTTTGGGTAACCCTGCGTAAATCCTCGGACTTGAATGCATTACAAGAGTTCAAAGGCTGGCACACCCACCTCGTCCCATGGAGAGAGCATTGCTTGGTGGCGGATGTTTCTGGTGCACCGAAGGCGCGTTCAAAGGTATTCACGGCGTTGAGTCTGCCTTGCCGGCTTATGCGGGGGGATTCGACCCAAACCCTCGCTATGAACCAGTGTGCTCAGGAACAACAGGACATGCAGAGATTGTCGAGGTCGTTTTTGATCCATCCATCGTTCCGTTTGAAACACTGCTTGAGGTATTCTTTACCGTTCACGATCCGACACAACTCAACCGTCAGGGCAACGACATTGGGACTCAATACCGCAGCTGTATCATGCCAACCTCCGCCGAACAAGGCGACATTGCCCGACGAGTGATTGAGGAAATGCAACCCTTGTTTGATGCTGACATCGTAACCACCATCGAAGAGCCGACGCACTTCACCATCGCTGAAGCCTACCACCACGATTACTATGCCCGAAACCCAGCACAAGGATATTGCATGGCTGTTGTCGGACCCAAAATCAGCAAGGTCCGTGCTAAGCACGCTCATCTCTACACAGCGTGATATTCAAAGGGCGTCTTCCCCACCGCTGATGCATGGTGAACAACGTCCCACGCCCACCGACTCCGGTAAACGAACCCGTGCTTGGCTATTTGCCCGGTAGCCCTGAACGAATTGCTCTCAAGAAGGAGCTCGATCGACAATCCTCTGAAATCATTGAAATCCCCTGCATCATTAACGGGAAAGAAGTGTTCACTGGGGATGTTGTTGAACAAGTCATGCCCCACGATCACAGCCACGTCATTGCACGTGTTCACATGGCGACCAAAGCCAATGTTGATGAAGCCATTCAAGCATCACTCGATGCCCACGAAATGTGGTCAACAATGCCTTGGGAAGCCCGGGCCGCCATTTTTCTCAAAGCCAGCGAATTGCTTCGAGGCGAATACCGAGCGAAGATCAACGCAAGCACCATGCTCAACCAGTCGAAGACTTGCCACCAAGCAGAAATTGACTCCGCCTGCGAACTGATTGATTTTTGGCGATTTAATTCTGATTATTGCCGCCAAATCTACGAAGATTTGCAGCCTCCGGTTTCGCCATCAAGCATGTGGAACTCCAGCGAGGTTCGACCCTTGGAAGGATTCATTTTCTCAGTCACACCTTTCAACTTCTCGAGCATTGCGGCGAACCTACCATCCAGCACCGCCATCATGGGCAACACCGGTGTTTGGAAACCAAGCCGAAATTCATATGTCTCGAATTATCTTTTGATGCGTTTGATGATGGACGCTGGCCTTCCTGCGGGCGTCATCAACTTCATTCCTGGAAAGGCGAGCATGGTTGGTGATACCGTGCTCGCACACCCAATGCTCGCCGGCATTCACTTTACCGGGTCAACCTCAGTCTTCCGCAAAATGTGGCGAGATGTGGCGAACAACCTTGAAACCTACCGTTCTTACCCTCGTGTGGTTGGTGAAACTGGTGGTAAAGACTTCATCGTCGCCCACCCCGATTGCGATGAGCGCGCATTGGTTGTTGCTCTCCTCAGAGGCTCCTTTGAGTTCCAAGGGCAAAAGTGCAGCGCAGCCAGTCGTGCGTATATCCCATCATCCGTATGGGGACGCATCAAAGACGAGTATTGCGCAGAAGTAGCGAAGATCACCATCGGTGACCCGCGTGACTTTACCAACTTCATGTCAGCTGTGATCGACAAGAAATCCTTTGACAACATCTGCGGTTACATTGACCGTGCCAAGGCAGACCCGGGTTGCGAAATTGTAACCGGCGGTGGCTATGACGGCTCCAAGGGCTACTTCATCGAACCAACGACCATTGTGTGCAGCGATGCGCATTATGAATCTATGTCTGAGGAAATTTTCGGTCCTGTGTTGTCAATTCACGTGTATCCTGACGATGAATTCGAAGCCACTTTGGCGACCTGTGATGGCACATCTGAATACGCCTTGACCGGTTCTATTTTCGCCACCAAGCGAGAAGATGTGCTGACGGCCATGAAGGCCCTGCGCTACGCCTCTGGTAACTTCTACATCAACGACAAGCCAACAGGAGCGGTTGTTGGACAGCAACCGTTCGGTGGTGCTCGTGGAAGCGGTACAAATGACAAGGCAGGCTCCCCCCTCAACTTGCTTCGTTGGGTGTCCCCTCGTTCGATTAAGGAAACCTTTGCTCCTCCGCATGAATGGGGCTATGGCTTCCTTAGTGAGTGATTGTTTACTTTCTAGGTTTGACGTTGTTCACCGCATCTGTCAGCACTTTGGCAGGATAGCGGGCGCTCACCATTGAAATCAACCACCAACCGATGCTCAGCAACGGTGTAGCCACTAGGAACGTTAAACCAATCCACATCACGATGTTGCCGGATGTGTTGACCCACGCCCAAAACCCAACGCTCAGCATCGTCAACAGGAAAAAAAGCCTTGCTGCTTCGCTTGGAGTCGACCAACCCCGGTGATCTTTTCGAGGTGCGAAGAACGATTCCATCCATCCCATAGGCGTATGAAGTTGAATTTCATTGATGAAGGCGTGTTTTTTTCATGGCCTGCCGCCGGTGGTTTCTTGTGTGGGAGATTCGAGCGCCAACCCCGCAATGATGAGTGCTTTGAGCCGACTGCTGATTTGTTTTAGTGACGAGTGATGGGCGAACTGAGCGGGACCCTGGTTGGGTAAGCATTGAAAGCACGGCCACCTTTGCTCTTATCATGCAAGGCATACCGGTGATACCGTTATCGCCAGCACCTTCCGACCTTGTGCTTGCTCACACCTCTCGGCCTTGGAGCACAGTTCGAGCCATGTTGGGCCTTGTTGGTCTCCTGTTTCTGATCACAAACATGGCTCCGCTCTACCTGGCAGGTTTACTTGATGCTGATTTCAACGGCACACTGGGGCCAACCAACCCCTGGATGGTGATTGGTTCTTCGCTCTGCTCGGTCCCGGTGTTAGCCCTCATGGCATTTTTGCGTCGACCGAAATTAACTCATCTGGTTCGCGCGGTCCCTCATCCTCAAGGAGGTACCGTGTTCAAGATGGGGTTTGAAGACGTGCTGCATTCAACCCAGCCCATTCAAGCAGTTCATCACATCGTACATGATTCCGCACCACTTGAAATGCCCTCACGAAAGGCGTTGTGGTTGCTCTTTTTTGGCGGTGTTTTCGCCTCGAGCATATGCTTGTTCCCGCTTCTCATCTTCGGCTTTACACCTCTGACAGCGGTTGTGTTTGTGTTGATCGTGATCCCTGCCTTTTTGATTGGTTTCTCAACTCCTGTGTTCGCCTGGTGGGCCACCCTCACTCATTATTTTGGACTTCAAACATCTCGTCGCCTTGCCGAATGGATGCTGATTGCGGGCATGTTGTCCACCGTTCCTGCCATCATGATCAACAGCAACATCTCACCAATTATCATCGATGCATTGGGCCTCAGCATGGCAAACGAAACGTCCCTCGGCTACGGGTTGATCCTCATGGTCAGCGCCCCAGTTGGTGAGGAAATCTGCAAAGCAGCAGCAGTTTTGGCATTGGCACGGTTCATTGACTCACCCCGAAGGGGGTTTCAAATTGGCTTTACAGTCGGTCTTGGGTTCGCTTTGTTGGAAAACATGACCTACATATTGGGTACCTTTGGGGCCCTTGAAGCGAGTTCAATCAGCTTCGGTTTCACCTCGATCCTTCGTGGCATCGGAAGCATTCCTGGCCATGGGGTGTGGACTGGAATTTCCGGCTATGCCATTGGCTGTCACCTGACCTTGAGGCGGCCTGCCCCATTGATCTCGCTTGAGCCCCGAGCCACAACACAAGAGGTCAAGCAGTGGATGCTTGTTGACAAGAAAACAGGTGAAGTGGTTTCCGCATCAAATGCACCAATACCCCCGGTCATGATTCCCCGGTGGTTGTGCTCTCCCTATGAGCAGGGTTTGCAATTGCCAACCACGCCTCTTGCTGGTCTTGCTCTAGCGATTTTTGGCCACGCGATGTGGAATGGAAGTTCTTGGGCGCTGATGGTCTTGACAGACGGCCTGCATGTCGCTGTTCAGGTGTTTTTGACCCTTGGATGGATTGTGGTGTTGATCGCTTCTCTTTGGTTGATTTCAAGACGAATTTTGGCATCAGTTTTGCTCGATAGCCGAATTTAACACCTCAAAAAAACCAGTTTTCACCCTGATTCAAAGGGGAAGCACCTTTGAGGGGCTTGGACCACCGACAGAAAAGAGGGAACCGAATGGATGTGCTCACTGGGGGTTTGAATCAGGGCAACCTTGTTGTCACTGGCCTCATTATTCTCGGGCTCGCTACCGTCTCAACCCGAGCCAAAATGCTTGACAAGGCTGGTGTTTTAGCCGCAGCCATTCTCGGTCTTGTCGTTGGTGGATTGGGCCATTGGACATGGTTGTTGATCCTGCTTGGATTTTTATTGTCTGCTCACAAGGCTACAAAATGGCGATTTGAAGAAAAATTACAACGTGGCATGTCAGAATCGGAAGATGGCCACAGGAGTTATGGCAATGTCATTGCGAACGGTGGATTACCAGGTCTTGTCGCAGTGTATGCTTACTTTACCGGTGATTGGGAAACTGGCTTGTGGATGTTTAGCGCCGCTGTGGCCGTTGCAGCCTCTGATACATTCGCAAGCGAAATTGGTTGCCTCGATGACAATGTACGAATGATTACCACCTTCAAGCGATGTGAAGCTGGGTTGAACGGCGGCTTTTCTCCGAGTGGGCAAAAAGCAGCACTCGCAGGATCAGCATTGATTGGATTGCTTGCTTTCCCAGCATGGTACCTTACAACAGACGCCCTCGTTCTAGAAGACGGGCTTATGCTGAGTGTTGCCGTGCTTGTGATTGGTTGGCTTGGTTGCCAAATGGACAGCCTCCTCGGGGCCGTCTTAGAAAACCGTGGGTTCTTGACCAAGGGCGGTGTGAATGGGATCTCGATTACGTTTGGATTTATGCTAATGAGTTTCTTCATTAATTCTGCTTTCTGAGCACCAACAGTTCCACTCACACTGGGCCATCGGCTTCATGAACCAAAACCGATTGGTCCAACCATGCGCAAACGCTTGGCAGCCGTGGCTTTGCTTGCGTTGCTTGTCTGCATGACCATGGGTGGATTTGCGAGCGCCGCAAGGGACGCTGTCTATGAGCCCGGATACATCGACTGGGAAATCAATGAGATGGAACGCCTTTTTGTTGAGGGTCTCGATGTTGAAGAAGCCGTGCTTCAGCGCGGGCGAACCGACAACGCAGTTGGTGGTTTTTCCGTCAACGCAGGCGCAGGTCCCGTCGAGGTGTTCACCATTTCAAGCCCACCAGTTCAGCATGCCATCAATGCTACGGTCAACATGAGTGTGTTTTTCTCCGCTTACATTGAAACTGGTCCATTGTCCCACGAATCATGCACCCGCCAGACGTTGGTTGACAGCAGCACGACGCTCACCTATTCGGTTGATGCAGGCGGTGTACCTGTTTACGACGCCACGGTAACTCAAACCGTCGACATAGCGATTTCCAACGCTGCAATGAACTTCAGTGGCGAAAGGCAAGAGGCGTTCATTAGCATGCAACCAGGCGATGTGTTCACGCTCTCTTTGACGGCTGAAAACAACTGCCAAGGCACGGTGATTCGCGTTCAATGGGGTGCATTTGAACAAAACAGTGGTGGCATCATCATGACAGGGCGTTTGTACGAACCTGTAGCCCGAATCAACATCGATGACGAACGCAGAGCCCACATCGAAGTTGAGCCTCTCTTTCCTTGGGGCGCAGATGATGTGAAGACCATCAAGTGGGAATTATGGGGTCCATTGCGATCCGATGAGAAACAAATCAAGAGCCCTGAAGGGATGATGGAAGACTCAACCGGCCGCATTCAAATTGACAGGCTCATGCCGGGCAACCGGACGAGTTGGGCTTGGTCGGGGATTGAGCAGTTAACCATTGGAGATGCAAATCTTCAGGTTTGTATTCAAACTATTTCTGGTGATCTCAACAGCGATTGTCACGCGTTCGGCATAGTTCGATTTGAGGTTGAGCCTGCGGATGAAGGCTTTGCAAGCGCACCGTTGTTCCTGACGCTCGCTACGTTTGGGGCCTTGATCGGTTTCGTTGTGATGCTCGTCCAAACCGATAATCTACCCCCATTGCCAATTCTTGGTGCATTGGTTCTGCTTGCGTTGTTTGTCATCCCTACAGCGTGGGGGCAAGCCAACCTCGGTTCCGATGCAAGCCTTGGGGAAAACGCCCGTGCCTATGATGGTGAGCTGTATGATGAACTGATGAATCCAGTGGTGGTTTCAGATTTCTTTGATGGAAATAAGGCAGTGGTGGTTGCCGTCACGCTCCCTGGCTCAGAAAATGCTTTCCAGCAAGCGCTCGAACTGAATAAAACCCTTGACACCAAAGCCGATGAAATTTCTGTCATTCAGGTCATAGCGGGAATGGATGCAAAAACAACGGATGTCATCGCACTCAAAGAAACCCTCAATGCGTCTTGGCCAATTTTGCTTGACATGGACGGGCAATTCACGAACAGTCTCACAACCGGTGTTGCAGACGCAGTGCTGGTGCTGGACCCGAGCATGCGAGTGACCCATGCAGAGGGTCCATACGCTCCTAAGGAGCACATTGAATCTGCAGTTGACAGCATCTCTTTCGGAGGCGGTCAATCGTTCACTCAATACTTCTCACTCCTGTTTGGCCCAGGTTTGTTTTTGTTGTTCATGGCCCTTCCCCGCCAGGGATGGGTTGAGCCGGAAACGCCTCTTCCACCAGGCACGCTCTGGGCATCCATCACAATCGCAGGTGGCCTTGGTGTGTTGATTGTAAACTTGCCAATGATCCTGTTGACTTTGGCCCCCATCCAAAGCACGCTCTTGTTCTGGGCCGATATTGCCATGTTGCTGTGGATGATTGAGATGTGCCTTGTGACGGCGCGTAAAGGCGCCCCAATTGAAGCACAATTGCTCGGTAAATTCCTCCACCGCATCAGTCCGAAGGCGTTCAGAGATTGGCGAGAAATGGAAGACCTACAGCGTGATGTTGTTCTCGGCGTGTGGTTGGGATGGTTTGGATGGCTTGCCTTCCCAGCCCTCTTCCCTCAAGGCGTAGCCGCCACAATGCTCAGTGGGATGCTTGGAATTGGCTTTGGCTCCTTCTACTTGATTTGGCTTGCTCTGTTTGCAGGTGTTGTCGTGCTCTTCATTCGTTTCATCGCATCCTGGGGTGGGTCCATTTCGAGGCTGTTTGGTGAATACGGTGCCGAGGTCTTTGCTCAATTCATTGGCTGGTGCCTGTTGCCAATCGCAATCTGGGTCACCATTGATGCCACCCTCTCTGCTCTCGAACTTGGCTTGTTCTGAACGGAGCATTGACAACCCTTGACGGTCGACTCAGGGTCTATGGACAAGTATTGCCCGAGCTGGAGCCGCACTCAACGTGATTTATTTTTCAAATGCCCATCTGCTTGGGTGATGCGATACGCTCAGCCTCGGCGCTCTGAGCCTACGCTCAGACCTGCGCCAGCAAGCGATTGGAACCTGATGCTAAGGGCCTTGAAAGCAACCATTGTGGATCGCCTTGAAGACCTTCGATTGGGCACTGAATGGAGTGAATCAATCGTTTCTTTTGCTCTCAAGGAACATTTACGGGGGGGATTCAGGGCTCAAAAAAGAGGGATAAGTCCCGTCAAGTGTGAAGCACTGATGCTCTTTGCTGAGCATCGGATGAAGTTGCTTTGGCGAACGGACACCTTCTTGAGAATCAACAAGAGTACGATCCGTCAGTGGACCCTGCTTAACCGCCGTGAATCAGAACACATCGACGGATATGATTTGTTTGCGTCACCGGATCTCGCCTACCGTTTCGGCGGAACATGGCACCTTGTGCGGTTGGACATGCAGGGTTCAAAAATGTCAGACAGTGAGCGGCTCGAATCCCTTGCAATGGTGCTTTGGGCCATGAAACGACATGGATTACCCCAAGTGAAAGAGCAGTTCCGTGTTCAGACCATAGGCTGGCGGAAAGGAAGTTGGGTTGTTCATTCGTTTGGAGTTGACAACGAGGGGATTGAAGCGGCACGGAGGTTGATTTCCAGCGACGTGTCTGCCATGAAGCAGTGCGCAGAAGTTTCGAAATACGCTTTGGATTGTGTTCCTTTGGCGGTCCAGGAATCGACATGCAAGAACTGCCCTTTCAAGGTGCGATGTTTGAATGGTCAAACGCTGGCCTTCACCAAAAAACAACGACTCCGGATGCTTGAACAAGGGGATTAATCAAGCAGAGACACAAGGTCAGAAAGAACCGCTTCAACATCGGTAGACTTGGTTACTCCGCTGGCAAGAAGAACGCCTTCTGCCCCAAGTTCGATGGCTTTTGCCACATCACGACCGTTTTTGACACCAGCACCACATAAGACTCTGACCTTTGCATTGGTCGCTTTTACCACGGCAACAGTGTCACTGACGATTGATGGGTCAGCGGTTGTTACCGATGTGTCCCCACCAATCAATTCAGGAGGTTCCACAGCAATGAACGTCGGCCCCATCATGGCGAGGCTCTTTGCCTCATCCAAATCTGCAGCACAGCCACACATCGGAAAACCATCCGGCAGTTGATCCATAAGTCGCTTGACATGGTCCATTTCGACCTTGTGTTCGGCGTGGTTGATGATGGTGCCCTGTGCTCCATGGTGAATCGCTGTTTTTGGTTCCAGCCAACCAGTGAAACTTCCTTGGCCGACAGGATCGAGGTGTTGTGCCCATACCTCGAGGCTGGGAGCTGCTTTGCGAACCATGGCTAAATCGAAGGCGGAGACCACCGCAACCATCCTAGCAGGACCGTCTGCGTGACGCTCCATGGCGACTGCAAGCGTTTCTGCAGTTGGGCCGCTGGCGGTGGCGTACGTCTTGAAATTGACGACAATCAGGGGTTTGGTCATGCATCGCCCAGCGATGAGCACCATTTGACATCTTCCGTTGTATTCACGCCGCAGTGTCCACTTTTGGCCATTGCCCGCCCTCTTGAACGGTTCCATCGGGGATGCTGCTGTCATGATCCACTACGACACCATTGAGGATGACATCGCGCCCAATCGTAGCACTTCGGCCCACGAGACTGTTGCTGATTTGAGCGTTCAATCCCACCTTGGTGTTGGCGAGGAGGGTTGAGGATTCGATGGATGCTCGGTCAATGAGGACATCAGCCTCAATCATCGAATTGCGAATAGTAGCTGAGGGGTAATCGCTTTGTTTGGCGTACCAAGTACCACCGACAGCACTTCCCGTGTTGAATCGCTCCTCTCGAATGCACCGTTGAACACCTTCCATCCAGGCAGTGGGGGTGCCTGCATCGATGAAGTAACCCTCGAATTGCTTTCCATTGAGCAAATTCGCTTCAGCAAGTTTGGGAAACACGTCTCTTTCTATAGAATGGCGGCCCTTGGGCATCCAATCGAAAACATCGTCCTCGAAAATATAGGACCCAGCATTGATCAGGTTGGAAAAGACCTGTTCCGGTCTTGGCTTTTCCATGAACCGTTCAATCCGATGTTCATTGTTCACGCCCACGATTCCGAACCGAGTCGGGTCTTCTACTTCCCACAAGGCAAGCGTTCCTATGCCACCGTTACTTCGATGGAGTTCAAGCATCGGTTCGATGCTCAATGAGGACACGATGTCGCCGTTAAAGCAAGCAAATGTTCCGCTGACGACGTCTCGGCAGTTGCCAAGTGCCCCACCGGTTCCAAGCGGCTCATCCTCGGGGACAATTCTGACATCAAAATCGATTTCCTTCTTCTGGAAGTAGGCTTCAATCATGTCGACCTTGTAGCCTCCGGCAACAATAACCTCGTCAATCATCTTGGTTGGGATCGCTTCCACAACGCGTTCGAGCAGTGTTAAATCCAACATCGGCAAGAGTGGCTTTGGAATGCTCTGTGTCCACGGGCGAAGCCTCGAACCGACCCCTCCAGCGAGCACGACAACTTGCATGGCCGTGCCAACCCCACCCATCCTATGAAGGCACCTCTTGTATGGCGTGGTGCTTTTATCCTCAACCAAATGGCTCATACAAGGGAAGCAAAGCGTTCAAAGACGGTCGTTCTTTGGGAGGTTTGGAGAGACCTATGAACATCCATGAATATCAAGGAAAAATGTTGCTAAAAGCAGCCGGTGTACCGGTGCTTGAGGGAGTGCATTGCACAACCGTTGAGCAGGCATTGGGCGCCTACGATGCTCTTGGAAGCAAGGTAGTTGCCGTTAAATCTCAGATTCATGCTGGCGGCCGTGGCAAAGGTACTGTGATGGATCCCTCCACCCGTGACGTCGTGATGGAGGGTGGTGTGAAAATTGCATTCTCCAAAGAGGAAGTACAAACCTACTCCTCCAACATTCTAGGAAACCTCCTCGTGACCATTCAGACCGGTGATGAGGGAAAAATTGTCAACAACCTCTACATTGAGGCTGGATGTGATATCGCTCACGAATATTACCTCGCCCTCTTGGTCGACCGTGACAACAAATCTGTGCTCATCATGGCATCAACCGAAGGTGGAATGGATATTGAAGAAGTGGCAGAACACACTCCCGAATTGATCCACAAAGTCATTGTTGACGCTAACGTTGGCCTTCTTGGCTTCCAAAAGAGAGACTTAGGCATGGCCCTTGGCCTGAGTGGAGTTGCGTTGAAATCCTTTGGAAAAATGCTCTCTTCCATGTATTCCATGTTCTGTGCCGAGGATTGCGCTATGGTGGAAATCAATCCACTCGTACGAACCGGCGCTGATGAGATCGTCGCTTTGGATGCGAAGGTCTCGTTTGATGAAAACGCAGAATTCCGACACAAGGACTGGGACAATCTTCGTGACTTGTCTGAGGAAGAAGACACTGAAATCCGAGCTAAAGAAACTGGCCTTTCGTATGTCAAACTCGACGGTAACATTGGTTGCCTTGTCAATGGTGCCGGTCTGGCCATGGCTACAATGGANGTCATCAAACTCTACGGTGGCGAACCAGCTAATTTCTTGGATGTCGGTGGTGGAGCAAATGAAGAACAAGTCAAAACTGCTTTCTCAATCATCCTCGAAGATCCGAATGTCAAGGGTATCTTGGTCAACATCTTTGGAGGCATCATGCGCTGTGACATCATTGCTCGTGGCGTGATTGCTGCAACCGAAGCCCTGTCCCTTCAGGTGCCATTGGTGGTCCGTCTTGCTGGAACAAACGTCGATGAAGGGAAAGCAATCCTTGCTGCGTCAACCTTGAACATTCATCCTGCGGATGATTTAGCTGAGGGCGCTCAAAAGATTGTGGCATTGATTGGAGGTGAGGCTTGATGGCGATTTGGATTGAAGAAGATGCAAAGGTTCTGGTTCAAGGGATCACAGGCAAGCAAGGTATGTTCCATGCAGACAAGATGGTCGAATACGGCACTCAAATCGTTGGAGGATGTACACCTGGAAAGGGCGGGCAAACCGTTGAATTACAAGGAAAAGCGTTCCCAGTTTGGCATAGCATGACCGATGCCATCAAGGCAACAGATGCCGATGCCACTGTGATCTATGTCCCTCCTCCGTTTGCTGGAGAAGCCATTATGGAAGCGGCAGAAGCCTTTGATTCAATCAAAGGTGAAGGCGTGATTGTGTGCATCACTGAAGGCATCCCAACCCTCGACATGGTCAAAGCCGTTGCTTATGTCAACAACCGTCCAGGTGTTCGCTTAATTGGTCCAAACTGCCCGGGCATCATTACGCCTGGTGAAACAGGTGGTGCCAAAATCGGAATCATGCCCGGACACATTCACGCAAAGGGCCGTATTGGTATCGTTTCCAAATCTGGAACCTTGACCTATGAAGCCGTTGCACAAACCATGAGCATCGATGAAGGGCAATCCACATGCATCGGAATTGGTGGTGACCCAGTGAACGGCACTGGATTCATTGAATGCCTGGCAGCCTTCGAGAGCGACCCCCAAACAGAAGCGATCATCATGATTGGCGAGATTGGTGGTAATGCTGAGCAAGAAGCCGCTGCATGGGCTGCTGATCATGTGACCAAACCCATCGTTGGGTTCGTCGCAGGGGCAACCGCTCCACCGGGCAAGCGCATGGGCCACGCCGGTGCGATTATTTCTGGCGGTAAAGGAACAGCTGAAGAGAAATTTGCGGCGTTCAAGGCAGCAGGAATCGCCTGCGCCATGGACCCATCCGAACTCGGTAAGGTCCTCTTGGAATCACTCAAGAGTGCCGGTTTGCGATGAAGCCAATAACCTGCTTTCGCATGTGAGGGCATGCCCAAAGTGCGAACCTTCGACCCCGAGGTTCTGCACGAGCATTATTCTCAATCACAACCACTCGATTTGACCTGGCTTGGAAAATCATCCCGTCATCAATTTCGATGGCGCTGCACAAGAAACAGATGGCACACAGCAGGCAGACAAATTCGAAGCGGTGAAGCCCTCGCAAAGGCGACAAAGCATAACACGCCTAGGGATTTGTATGTCTCGACAAGTGCGTGGCTTAACCCGGTAAACTTGCCAAAAATTAAGGATAAAAAAACACCTTCACCAGTCATGATTGACCACCTCATTGTCTTCGATATCGACATCCCTCCATTCTCCAAAAGAAACATGGAACGGGCAAGAAAGGCAGCGGTTGATTTGCTTGAATGGGTCGAAGAACACCATGATTTTGAGCGAGTCCATCTTGTTTTTTCTGGAAGCAAGGGGTTTCATCTCATTTTCAGAGACAAGGATCGAAGCCTGTTTGGGATTCCAGACCCTCGTCAACGTGAACAAGCGGTCCGAAAAGCACGTCAAAGCCTTCTCAAAGAGGCACTGCTGGCCGGCCATCCTGTGGACAAAGGCATCACTGCCGACACGCGTCGAATCATCAGGTTGCCCGGTTCATTGCATGGTTCCACAGGCTGGTTCTGCAGCATTGTATCTGAGCAAGAATTGAGGGCACCTTTCCGCACATGGGTCAAGAATTTACCACGTCATGCTAAAGCGATGAAAATGCCATGGTATGCAAAGCCGACAAGGAAAAAAAGGCCAAAGAAGGATACAGAGACGACACCGGAGCAGCAAGAGATTGCATCGGAACTGGCCACATCGCTGGAAGCGAGCACACATGTTCCCGGCACCAAAGACAGAAGTGCCATTTTTGCATGGTTGCCCCGAACTTGGGGTACGGTGGAAGAAACGGTGGAAGTGGCTGTTGAAAAAACAAGAGAATTGCAGGTGGGACCAGTTTTGTTTTGGACCGATCAAGAGGCAGTACTGATGATGATACCTCGAGCCTTTCCTCGAGTCCAAGCAGCCAAAATTTGCCGCAAGATTGGACTCCTTCATACGGCTCTTTCCATGGAGTCAAACGATCATAACTGGGTACGTTTTTCGCCACGGCAATGGGAGGTGTCAGGTTGGGAGGATGATATCGAACCACTTGGTGTAAGGGTGCACGAATCGGATTCTCCGACTTTGGCGCCATGGTCCTCCGCACATTTGGAATTGGCCCAGCGTTTGGATCTCATTGTTGATTCCGGAGATGGCGACTGTGCTGGGTCAAACGATCCAATGATCCGCGTTGTTCGCCGAAACTAACGGGTAGAGATTATATGCCACCACTCCGAGCAACATCTGTTCCTAAGAGAGCCGAAAGGCGATGACCTATGATGACATGTCATCGAGTGACCAGAACACACACCGGCTGTGGCGCATGGGAACAGCGCCACAGCCACTCATATTTTTTTCTTAATCGGCTTCTGCTCAGCTGCTAAAGACTGAAAGATTATGTGCTCAAGGCAAAACCTCGACCTGTGAAAAGAGGTTCCCAATTGTTGTCCTACATCCTTGTGCGGTTCGTTTTTGTGGCTGAGGATTTGATGATATGAACATTTACGGGACAATTCTCTTTCTTTTTTTAGCCGGTGCTGCTGGTGTTTTAGGAATTCTAGCGTTGACAAACACCGTCGAAATCATGCAGGTTGAAGGCCAAATTATGGAAGGCACCACATGGAATGAACGGGAAGGCTCGAGAGAAGAATGCACCCAAATGGGCTACTATTATGACGAGTATGGGGATGAATACGAAGAATGTGAAGAATACAGAACCGTTTACTTTTTCGTATGTTCTTCAAACATCAACTTCAATTACACAAGTTTCGAAAATCCCAATGGCACGGTCTACGAAGCCAGTGATACGATTACGTGGGGCGAAACATACTCCAGTTGCCTCGAAGATATTCAAAACTCGTACCCAGTTGGAGGCAAAATCATCGTGTATTATCCTTCGGATAACATTCAACAAGCAACCCTTGGAAAACCCCTCGATCCGTCAGATATGTACTTTTGTTGTGCCTTCTGTTTTGCCGTGTTGTCCATCCCTGCACTTGTGGTCATGCTCACCTCTAAATCCCCAGGCGTGTCGATGAAGACCGGTGGCATGCTCAAGGGGCTTCGCCGTCAACGCATCGATGTGTCTCCGACGAGTGGACAAGCCCAGTACGATACGTTCGTACCGGGTGGTTCACAAGGATACCCTGCACCCTCTCAAAACGCTGGCGCTAGCAGAGGCGGAGGTGGCTTTGGCGGTGGTGGAATGATGGTGATTCCGGGAATGGCTGGCGGTGCAGTCGGTCATTCAGTCGGCCGGCAAACTCAGCAAAGAAGAGGTCCTTCTCGAAAATCTAGAAACAACATGTCCCCTTCAAGGGTCAGGGGTTACAAGCGTGTTATTGATACATTAAACATGAGTAAAAATGCCTCCAATGTCTATGATGCAGAAAATATGCTTCGCTCGAGTGGTTTCATGAACGCTGCTGATGCGAACAAATTCATGGCTCATCCATTTGTGATGCAAAGCCTTGGTTTCGCAGCCGGTGCAGCCGCAGTAACTGGGTCCAACGCGGCCACTGCGTCATCCAATTCAGGAGGAATGCTGAGCCGAAATGTACCCGCACCATCAGATGCGAATACCAATTTGAGACCAGCAGGATCCAGCGAGGACCGTTTGCAGCAAATGCAAGATGAAGCAGCAGCATTCTTTGAATCTGCAAAACCAATTCAGCCAAAAGTGGCCACAACCACTTCAAGGCCAGTTGGAGAGGGTGAGTCCAATCAATGCTCCCATGCCTCGTGCACCACTGAAGTCACATCCTTTGATTTCCGCTGTTTTGATTGCCGCCGAAGGTTCTGCAGCGCACACAAAGGCATGACATTCCAATGCAGTGATTGTGCAAATTGAAGTCACTGATGGACCAATTTTTCATGGATACCTACGTCAGGAACAAGCCCCTGCAATTGTGCGTATTCAACCAATTGACGGCCAGTGCCGCTCCTCGCATAAGTCACAACCCCCGGGCTGACATGGATGTTCCAGTGCTTCTCGAAGACAGCAGCTCTTTCCTTCGTATTGGCTAGGCATGATGGGACTGTGTGGTACATCATGACGGAAACTCGCTGCTTGCGAAGGAACACTGCGAGCACCTCTGGCATGAGTTTCGAGAGCCAAGTTTCATCAAAAAATTTGGATGAACGTTGAATCACATACCTTGGCTTATCAAGTGGCCCGAGGACTTCTGCAAGAGCATCGCTGAACATCTGGGCTTCATCAGGGGTCGAATTTTGCAGGTGATAGCGAATCCATCCGCCTCCACGATCGCCTCCTGAAGGCCTGGCGATATGAGTCATTTCTCCAAGTTCACACAGTGAATCGACAATGGCTTGGGCAATGGCTTGAGTCAAGGATGCGTCAGTCCACACCTTCTTTTCGACTCCAAATTGAAATCCCTTGGAAAAACCGAATGATGCTTTTGCCTCGACGGCAGGTTTTGCTTCAGCTGCAAACGGTTGACCAATGCCCCAAAGTTCACGGGTGTGTTCCCGCGTTCGTGCACGACGTAGCATCTCTTCATTGAACATCGCCATTCCTTCGCTGATGCCTTCTGGGCGAACATCGTTGAAGGCTGCATGAACATGGCCAACACCCTTTTCGATTGCTCCGTCATCACAAACGCCATACAATTGCTTGTGCTTTTGCTTGAAGCGTTGATAGTCATCGAAGCCTTTGGTGAATTCGTCCGCAACGCAAACGATATCCCAGTTATTTGCTACCTTCTCCTTCCATTGCTTATCCAATCGTATTGAACGTCCTCGCAATTGATTGATGCTCATGCTTGTTGTGACGGTGGTCATGTCAACCAGGACATTGATTCTGGAAGCGTCCCATCCTTCACCGAGCAGTCCACGAGTACCAACAAGGCATCGAGTGAATCCTTCTTGGAAGAATTCAGTGATCATCAATGAATAATAGCGTGGCACCCAGTGCTTTCCTTTACCGTGAATTTCATGGTACCCTTCATGAATTTGGTCACTGAAGGTGACCTCCAACGATCGTTCTTTGATCCATTGCTCGGCACGTTCGATGAATTTTGGTGCAAGATCGTCGTCCACAAGCACGGTGCTACCTGTCATGAGGATCGGGTCCAAGTAATCCCCAGCAGCATTCTCTACCAGTGCGCGAAACACCGCAATAGCGCCACCGGCTTCTTTGTCAAGGACTCCTTCCACCAGAGCGGTAGCGGATGTCTTTTCGAAATCAGTGACCACCACCGCACGAATGTTTGGTCCAAGCGTTTGCATTTCGACGTTGATGATTTCTGTGAGGGCTCCCACTTTTGAAGAGGCATACGCCATGACTCGGCCAACCGGGGAGGCGCATGGTCTTGAACCAGTTTCTGTGATTTGGATGCCCAACATGCGAAGTCGAGCAATAACTGATTCAGCCAATTTGTGATCATCCTTGCTCTTTGACAGACGCAATCCATAGCGAACATAGCGATCCAGCACCGAGCGAAGCATGCTCATTCGAGACCATGATTCATCGTTCGCCCGCATAGGAATTGGTGGTATGCCATTTGGAAGTGCTCGGTCATGACTGGTCAAAAACCGTCTTGCATTGTCCGCAAACTTTTCATTTTTGGATCGGAATTTCTGCCAAGACAGGGCTTCACCCTTGTGGTTTGTGCGTTTATCCAAGCTATTGTAAATCCAATCATCAAGGGTCGGTATTCGATTGCTGGAAGTGGATTCACGCGGTTTTCGCAAGTCGTTCAGTAACGTTTCGAATTCCTCATCAACTCCAGCAATGTACTTCAGTTCATGTGAGGCTGGACGAACGAAGTAGCACAAGTCTTGGTAAGGTGCTAGATTTTCATGCCTTACCAACGCGGGGACCGGCACCTCATAATCAACTGGTCCAAAAAACGCTTCATACCTCTTGGAATCGTCATTATCGATTTCCTCAGTGTCGGGCGGAGTTGCAGTTAACCCAAGGACAACCGGATCGTCAAAGAACTCCTTCACTTCCGCTAAAATTCGACCCCAATGGTGCATGAGGTGATGGCATTCATCCAAGATAATGAGGCCAATGCCCACCTCTTTCAGACGCATCAAATTCGCTTTGGCACTTTCGTGCAAGGTCCACAGAGCATTGCCATTTTTGGCAAAATCATCCCGGACTTTTTTGCGGTAGGTTTTCAATCGAGAGGTGTAATATTTCTTGTTTGAATCCTCGAGGCTTTTCTGCCATGCAGAAGCAGATTCGTGGTCGTCAGCCTGGCCATCCGTGATTAGTTTTTCAGCCCACAATTGCAGCGCGACATGATCGAGGTCTTCTCCGCCTTTACGGGGCATTGTCACGGCTTGGTAGGTTAAGGATGTCAGCAATCCCGGTTTTTTGGGATCGGTGCTGATGTGTGCATCCTTCCCATCGAGATCGAACAACGATGTGCGAGCGGCCCATTGAGCTTGTATCGCAGAATTGGGCGAGAGCACTAATGCAGGTTTTCTGATGAGGTCAGCCCAAACATAGAGGCCAAGAATGGTTTTTCCAGAGCCTGGCGGAGCGACGATGTGGAGCCTCTTTTCCCCGTTTTCAAGTTGGGGTTGGATGATTGAAGTTGCTGCGGCTTGCGAAGGGCGCAATGTTCCGGTGAATCTGATGTTACCGAACTCGGGGAGAGGAGTGGACATGGAGGCTCACTCATGGGTTTCAACGAGGGCCACGTTTTGGTCCAGGTGGTCCGCCCCCTGGTCCACCCTTCGGAGGTCCAGAGCGCTTTGGGGGCCCTCCAGATTTGCTTGGCCCAGGTGGCCCGGAACGCTTGGGAGGCCCACCGGATTTGCTTGGTCCTGGCGGTCCACCGCTCTTCTTTGGAGGTCCACCGGATTTGCTTGGTCCTGGCGGTCCACCGCTCTTCTTTGGAGGTCCACCGGATTTGCTTGGTCCTGGCGGTCCACCGCTCTTCTTCGGAGGTCCACCGGATTTGCTTGGTCCTGGCGGTCCACCGCTTTTCTTTGGAGGTCCACCGGATTTGCTTGGTCCTGGCGGTCCTGAAGAACGGCCAGGTGGTCCGCCTTTCTTTGGAGGTGCTGAAACCTCCTCTTCTTCATCTTCGAACATTGCTCCACAGTGGGGGCATTCATTGTCGCTTTCTTTGACTAAGCCGTCGCAGATTTCGCAAGCAAACATCTCTTCATCGTCTTCAGCATCGTCGCCGAGATTTTCGACTTCACCATCTTTCGATCGGAAGAGGGTGAGCACTGGGGTGAGGTCGAATCCTTTGAGCGCCAGTTCGGTTTGAATGGCATGTTCAAAGGCCTGTTTGAGGTCATCTGGGGTGTCAAGAACACGTCCGTCGTCAACATAGGTGACGTTAATTGTTAACTCCGAACCTTCGCTCTTCGCCTGAGGGGTTTCGACTGCGACACCTCGCTTTCGAGCCACTCGCCGTACAGCGACCTCGCACATTCTTCGTAGAAGTGCTTCATCGGGTGCGTTTGACGGGCCTTGGCCGAGTGCACCCGCCATGACCTCCTTTGCTGGATTCGGCGCATCTCCTCTGAGGTGGGATGGCAGTTCAGCGCCAAGTGAGGCCAACACGTTTGTTGCTGGCGTTTGATTCATGTTGAGCCATTGGCTTCTTCGCTCGTCCTTCATCGCACGTTCGGCTTCTGCCAGTCGGTTGACCATTGCGTCTGTTGGCGAGGCTGATGGGTTATTGGCCACCATTGTACCACCTGGGTTAAACGGTGTGACGTTTGCAGGGTTTTTCTGAGGAATCGCTCCGCTTGAAAGGCTTGGTCCTCTGGTTTGTTGCGGTAGATCTGAGCGGCCCCCACCGACCACATTTGGTTGAGATTGTGGCGGAAATTGACCCATTTGATTTGGCGGCATTCCTTGTTGAGGGGGCAGGCCTTGATTTGGCGGGAATTGATTCATTTGGTTTGGTGGCATTCCTTGATTGGGGGGGAATTGCCCCATTTGGTTCGGAGGCATGCCTTGTTGAGGCGGGAATTGACCTTGCGGGATGTTCTGTTGTTGCTGAACGCCCATAGCGATTTGTTGCAAAACCTCGGGAGGAAGTCCTCCGGCTTGGCTTTGATTTGTGTCTCGTTGTTGACGAATTGCTTCCCCTGAGACCACACCAAAATTCCGCCCACCAGTGACTTCTTGGCCTGCAAGTCCCACTGAGCCTGTGTTGGCAAAACTACCAGCACGGGAGATTTCTTGACGGGCACCGCACTCTGGACAGAAGATACTGTCATTTGGAATTTCCTCCATGCACGAGCCGCACTGCATACTCTACCCCCTCATAACGCGGCTGGCTTGACTTGAAATAAAGTCTTGCTTGCATATCCCGACAAATCAGGTGTCATTCCACGGCCAATGCTTCAACCATGACTTGTTTCTTCCAAACAACGAACGATTGCATCACTCTTGTGTATTCTCGGAGCAACAGCCTGCCCACAGGGTCAAGAACAGCAAGTGGTTGGGATGAAGCGGAGGGGCTTCAATGACGGTTTTGATCAATGCTGAAATCGATGGTCTTCTGGAATCAACTTCCAGATCTTTTTACCCCACGCTCAAGTACCTGCCAAAGAAGATCAGAGGTCAAATTGGACTGCTTTACCTGCTGGCAAGGGTTGCAGATACAATCGCTGATTCCAAACACGGAGAAACTCAGGTTCTGCTTCAACTTTTGAAATCCTACAACGATGTGGTCCAAGGTCAATCCCAAGAGTTACCGGATTTTTCTGAGATCGCAGGCATTCAAACCAACGAAAGTGAGGCCGAACTTCTTCGTAATGTTCAGAGTGTGGTCGAGGCGCTTGAATTCTATAGTACGGGTGACAAAGAGCGAATGCTCGAGTGTCTTGACGTCATTGTCGCAGGACAAATCCTCGACCTTGAACGGTTCGGTCCGGCAAAAGAAGGTGGCGGTATTTCCTCCCTCAGCAATGATGAGGAATTGGATGACTACACCTACAGAGTCGCAGGCTGTGTGGGTGTGTTTTGGACAAAAATGTCCCTCGCTCACCTGATGTCGTTATCGCCAGAAAAAGAAGTAGAATTTTTTGAAAAAGGCGTTCGTTTTGGAAAAGCTCTGCAGATGATCAACATCCTCAGAGACATTCCTGAAGATTTGCGCTTTGGGCGATGCTACATTCCAAGCGAGGCACTAAGCCGTCATGACCTTCAACCAGAAGACTTGATGGATGCCTCAAACATCGATCGATTCCGGCCACTCTACAACGAATACCTTGACCTAGCCAACGATCACTTCGACGCTGCGATCGAATACATCCGTATGCTCCCCGAGGGGCAATTCAGACTCAAAGCCTCATGCATGCTGCCTGTGCTGGTTGGACAGCGTACGGTAACCTTGCTTCGCACGGGCAATATCCTCGATTCAGAGGATCGCATCAAGGTCACACGAGACGAGATGAAATCGTATGCTCGTAAACTTCTGCGTGCGCTGCTCATTCCCGGTGGCGTAAAACGTCTGTTGGAAAAGAACCGTGATGTGCCAGAGTGAATCCGTTTCGGTCGATGCAACATTGCGTGTTGATTCATTCTCAATGTAATTTTTGAAATGAAATGGCACGAATTGGTTCGCAGTATCCTGAGTAAGTAATTGGTAATATTCTTTCACACGGCTTTTCAGGGCTGATAAATTCCAAAAAACAGCATGTTTTTGCCAGTGTAAAATGGTGCAAACCTCCGTAGGTCTCAAAAAGGGGAACTCATGAGAGGTGACTGGTCTACATGCTCGAACGCCGAAAACCCCTCGATTTGTTGTTCCCGCTCAAAGGGAACGCAACAACTCGTGAGGACGGCGAAGCACACCAATCCGTCACCGCACTGGATCATGTTCGGGCTGGTGTCATGCTTGCTCGTGACACCGTGAAAGCAGTCAGCGTGACGGCGATGGAGGCTCTCCGAGAGGGTGCAACATTCATTGGAATCGTGAGTGAAAAGAACGAACTAGTCGATCCATTCGAACACCTCGACGCACCTATTTGGTCCGATCGACCTCCACAAGAACTGATGAAGTTGGCTTTCCGTTACTGCGAAGAACTCACGATGCGTGAAGCTGGAAATTTCTACCATTCGTTCAAGTATTTACCTGATGAACAGCGCAATGCCATGTGTGCTGTGTACGCATTCTGCCGAAGAGCAGATGACATCGCTGACGGGGACTGGGCCGACCGATTCCCTGGCAGCAAAGGTGAGATGGACCCAGAAGCCGTAGCGTACAGAGAACAACTCGAAAGCCTTCAAAATCAAGGCACTATTCTTGACGAGGAAGCCTACCTCAACAAAATCACTCAGTTGTTTTTCTTCCGGAAGAAACTCTCAACCTGTTACTCGGATGTTTATTCGACAGATCCAGTGTTTTTGGCCCTCAAAGAAACCGTCGACCGTTACTCAATCGGTCGAGAAGTCTTCGATGACCTTATCTCTGGAATGGAAGATGACCTCTACAACAATCGATACCGAAGTTTCGATGAACTGTATGTTTACTGCTATCGTGTGGCTTCCGTGGTCGGTTTAATGTGCATTGAAATCTATGGCTATGAAGATCCTCGTGCAAAGAAATTCGCAGAATCTTGGGGTATTTTCATGCAGTTGACCAA
>QQSI01000064.1 GCA_003602645.1 Candidatus Poseidoniales archaeon
GTGTATGGGCATCCAAACGCCTCTGAGAATCGACGAGTGGTGATCAAACGTCGTGTATTCCCGTCTTTACGACGGTCAATCATCCCCAATTGAGCGAGTTCCCGAACGTAATCATAGGCTTTCTGACCGAGTAATTCCACCAGCCGTGATTGGGCCATCGGTTGATGATAAGCGATTAGGGCTGCAGCCTTGAGGAGTTTTTGAGGGATCTCAGTCTTGGTTTCTTTAGGCAAATGCCCCGCAATGTCTGGTTTGACCTCGATCGCCCAACGGTCACCAACTTCCGCCACTTGCAGGGCACCCCCTCTGCGACGCTTCAATGTTGAACGGAGCGAATAAAGCGAATCGAGGATCTCATCTTCATCATAGCCAAGAGCGACCGAGAGTTCTGGGACGGTCATTGAACGACCAGCCCCGAACAGGGTTGCTTCTAACAATGTGTCAACTGGTACTTCAGACATCATTTTCCCTCATTCAACAAGCCAATCGTGTGGCTCAAACGCTTCATCCGACTCAATCGAAAGTGGTTGCACTTCTGCAACTGATTCGATTTGCGAGGCTTTTTCTGCTTTTTTTGCAGCGGCTTGTTCAGCCTTCTGAGCCTTCTCCGCACGAAGTTGTGCGTGATGGACAGAGCCTGTGTCTTGTGATTGGATGCGATCTGATTCTTCTTCTTGAGCCCCTTCAACAAGCAATTTAACTTCCTCGAATGTCTCGATGTTTGGCCAAGCATCTTCTAAACAAATGACCCCATCAGGCACTTGGTCTTGAGTAATTGAGGCGAAACCACGGTGTGTGAGGAACAAACCTGCTATGAAGGAAGCAACCTTAGCCTCGTCATCATACCCTTCGGGCAATACACCAAAGGTGCTCTCCAGAACAACCGCCAAATTGACCATAACATCTGCAACAGGCACTTTGGAGGTGCCCGCTGCTTGGCATGTTTGTCGCATGGCCGTCCAGCACCGTTGAATGTCTCCTTCAAGGTCTTCGTTGTGCATTCGACCCCCAACATCTGCGAGGTACTCTTGCAGTTCCAGTTCATGCGCAATGCGGTTTTCTTCGCGAAGTCGCAATGCTTCTGCGTCATCAGCAGCATCCTTGAACGCTGAAAGCAATTCACCGAGCGTCACAGGACGCCCCTCGTCACGTCGAACCCGCTCATCGAACAATGTTGGCAAGATTTCGTCTGCCTCGCCCTGGAGAATGGTGTTTGTGAAGTGGAAGGCTTCGTCATCGTAATCGGCTTCCCAACCGAAATCAAAGCCTTCGTCCCATTCATCCTCTTCTTCGACGAACTGCACTCGATCAAACAGCACGGCTGCTTGCTGGTGAAGCACTTCCCATGAGAGCCGAATGAGGCGACCGCATGCAGGCAAATCAAGCGTTGCTGCCTCACTTTTCACCCTTTGAGTGAACACTTTGAGGAAACTCGACAAATCAACGTTCCAAGGATTTAGTTCCTCTTCGCGCACCAACGAAAGCACAAGGGCGACGGAGCGGTCAAACGGATCAACAAGGGTTTGGTGCTCCGCCTCCTCAGTTTCTGCGATAGCCAGGATGCGGTCAGCAAACAGAGATGCGTCCGAGGACGCCTCGCCTGATGCAAGCAATTGGTCCATCACATCTTGACGAAGGAACCACTTGTCCAAAACTTCCTGCTGCTCCACCATACCATCACCTCACTGTAGGGTTTCTTCGTTTTCCTGTTCTTGCTCTATAGAAGGCTCGGCATCGGCATCACGGACTGCTTCAGCAACCTCTTGATATTCCTCGATGTCTTCTGTGAGTTCTGCAGTTCGTTGGGATAGGCCAGTCAAACTCTTCTCTGGCTCTTGCTCCGGCTCCATGTGGGAAAGTAGACCGCCCAAACTTGCTGGAGCAGACAGCGCCTCGGGGACCTGCGGCATGTCATGCGATGCAAGTCTTGCTTCTTCGATACGTGAATGATTCTGTTCGTTGTCTTTCTGTGCCTCTGCAAGGGCTTTTTCTCCCAAAGCAATGGCGCGTTCTCGATCGAAATCAACGATTCTTCTGCTGCAACCATCGCCACCATGCGTGATACCGATGTGATGATCTGCCAAGCGCAATGACACCTTGCGGAGGGTGACCATGATGAACTGAGCCCGCTTACTGCGTTCTCGACACATCATCGCAATTCGTTCAGCATTGTACCCATCGAGGTTTTGGTCAACCTCGTCAAAGTAGTAGAATGGACTTGGATCGTAATCCTGGATGGCAAAAATCAGGGCGAGAGCCGCCATTGATTGCTCGCCGCCAGACAATTGATGACGGGTCACTTTCGCAGATTTACCTCTTGGTTGAGCCCAGAGTTCGAGCCCGCCCTTGAACGGTTCATCGGGGTTCTCAAGGAAGAGTTCACCTCGCCCACCATCGCTGAGTGAATTGTAAGCTACCTTGAAGTTCTCATTGACCTTCTCAAGAACATTGACCAAGCGTTCCTTTCGCTGTGATTCGAGTTTTTCTGTGACATCCAAAAGGTGCTTTCTTCGGTTCTGTAGAGTCTTGAAATCTTCCTTCATTCCATCAAGGCGAGCCTGACAAGCATCGAATTGTTCAATCGCAAGCATGTTCACAGGGCCATGTTCGTCCAAACGACGTTGAAGCCTTCGCTCCTTTCGCTCAGCATCGCCAAGGCTTGGCAAGATGGCACCTTCTTCCGCCGGTTGGTAACCTTGTTCGCTCATCTCTTGGAGTGTTTCAGCAATGGTGATTTCCTTTTGCTCTAGTGCTCGACCGATTTCTGTACTCAACTGGCGGCGGGATTGGGCTTCTTGCACCTTCTGGTGGAGGTCAGCCTTGAGCGCACTGCGCTCTTCGATTAAGGCAACTCGTTCGTCTTCAAGGCCTTGGTTCTCTTCCAAGAACTCTCTTCGCTCGCCTTCCTTTGCCTCCAATGCGATCTTGTCGGAGGCGACTTGAGCTTGGAGTTCATCCATGCGCTCGCTTCGAGCAATTGCGGCTTCTGTGATGCTGGTGATCCTCGTTTTACATTCATCGATTCTCTGTTGAAGCAGGGAACGGTGCCCTGAATCATTGGAGAGTGAGGCTTCTGCTTTGGCTTTGAGACCCTCAGCCTCAACGCGTTTCACTTCAGTGGCATGAAGCCGGTCTTTGAGGTGGAGTGGACTTGCATCTTCCAGGGCGGTTTGGGCTGCTTGACGCGCTTGGTTGGCGTTTGCCAAATGTGCCTGTGCAGCGTCAAGGGCCTCAAGTTGTTGTGCACCCTCGAGTTCGAGGGCACCTAGCCGCTTTTCAGCAGCACCTACTGCACCAATAGCGGTTGTATGATTTGTTTTGGCTTGTTTGTGGGTCGCTTTCCAATCGGAATAGCGTTGCGAGTGATCGTTGTTTGAGAGTTCGTTGATGCTGGAACGAATCTCGCTTTGTTGACGACGAGCCTCAGCCAATGCACCGTTTACAGTTTCAGCCATCAAACGGAATCTTTCCACATCACCGCTCAAGGTTTGAACCTCATTTGCTCCTTGGATGTTGCCGCCAAAGGAAGTGGTCATCTTTCGCTTTGCACCACCGACCATGGCACCTCCGGCTTCGGTGACATCACCACGGAGGGTGACAAGACGCACACCGCCCATGTTTGCTCTGGCGGTGGCGAGGCTATCGACAATGAGGGTATTTCGTAATACAAACCGAATCGCCACATCGATGCGCGGATCATAATCCAGAAGTTCATTGGCGAATCCAATCACACCAGGCTTTCGAGCGATGATGGTTGCCCTACCGGCAGGCCGGGTGTTGTTGAGTTTGTTGAGTGGTAAGAATGTCGCACGCCCCGCACGGTTTTGGGAAAGCCATTGAATGGCTTGTGCAGCGACTTCATCGTTATCGACAACCACAGAAGTCATGCCGCCTCCAATTGCGGTTGCCAGTGCGTCTGTATGGCTTGAATCACGCGGTTGACACAATTCAGCAACCGTCCCAATGATGCCGCGTAATTCACCGCGGTCACGCGCTGCAAGCACTGCAGCCGCTCCACCGGCCATGCCTTTCGCACCTGCACGGTTTTCCATTTCTGCTTTTGCAGCGGAAAGTTTTCGCTCTGTTTCACGAAGACGTGTTTCTACCGCTTGAGATTCCTCGCGGAGTTTGGCCTCTGAACGTTGTGCAGCGTGAAGGCGTTCAGCAAGTTTCGTGCGGTCTTGTTCTGGTGCATTCTCACGAAGTTCCTCGCCTTCATGCTCAGATTCTGCAAGGGCCAATCGTGCTGATTCGGCTGCTTCTTGAACCTCACTTAGCTGTTCACCCAACATCTCTGCCTGCGTTGCAACCCTGTTGACTTCTGTTTGAGCGGCAATGAGTGATGCTTGAGCAGCTTCTGCCTCTTCTGTTGCTTTGGAAAGGGTGCGGGTAAGTTCAGCGCTTTCAGAACCTGATGATTCGAGGGCTTTGCGAACTTCGCCTTCCTCTTTCTTTGCTTCTTCAAGTGAGGCAAGGGCTTGTTGAAGAGCAATGGTTGCTTCATTGAGGTCCTTTTCGAACGCTTCAAGATCTGCGATGGCTGAAGCGCTTGCTTCCGCCAATTGCTTGAGTTCTTCAGCCTCCTCTGCGTCTTTATCTGAGGATTCATCGAGGCGATCTTGGCTTGTAGCGATGCGAATTTGCAGATCATTGATGGCTGCCATTAAGCCATTATTGTCGCCTCCAAGAAGGTCCTCAATTTGCTTTTGAAGCGTCCCAATTTGGTCGTCGAGCGTGACCATCACTTTGTCGCCTTGTTGAACTTGAGCCAGCAGGTCCTCTGCCTCTTCTTCAATTCGAACGCGTTCCCTAATTTGGTATTGGCGTTCAGCTTGCTGACTTGCATATTTTGCTTGCGCTGAAAGTTGACGAGCAACCTTCAGCTCCTCGACAAGGTCAGCGACTTTGAGAGCGAGGTTCTTCTCTTTGGTGAGATCTTTGAGTCGTGCTTTTTGCTCGTCCTCGAGCAGACCAATCCGCTCAATGTAGCCCTCAACCATGGTGCGTTGCTTCTCAGCCTTGCGAATCTCATCATCGTATGAAGTGACACCTGCCACCCCATCGAGGACTTTGCGCCGCTCCTTAGCAGTCATTTTTGCCAACCTTGTGACGTCACCCTGGAGCACAATGTTGTAGCCATCTGGGCGGGCGTTTGCAGAGCTGAGGAGCCTATGGAATGTTTTCTGGGTGCTGTCTTCACCATCGAGGAAGTATTCCGTCACGATGTTGTTGCTTTTTGTCAAACGAACAGCGCGTGTCATTCTCACTTCGTCTTGGTCCAAAGGAAGCCTTCGTCTTCCACTTGACAGGAGAGGATTAGCGAAAACGAGGGTGACTTGACAAGCACGAGCTGGCTTGTTGTTTTTCCCGCCATTGAAGATCAGGTCCTTTGCATTTTGAGCCCGAATCACCTTGTTTGAGCGGGGGCCAAGAACGAATTGAATAGCATCTCCGCAATTCGACTTTCCTGAGCCATTTGGACCGGTAATGGCAGTAAAACCACGATCCATTGGGATGGTTAGTTCTCCCTTGAATGATTTGAAATTCGAAACTTCCAACGCTTTGAGATACATCCCATTCCCTCGTAATCGAGAATTAAATCCCCGACCTTATCCGCGACACCCGTTCCCCACGGGTCTTAAAGAATGCGAGGGATGGAAGCCCAGTCCACCGGTTTTGAGGTGAAGTGTCTGGAAGCCAGAAGGCCAATCAAGTCAACGAAAAATCACACTTCTTGAGAGAGAATTAATGGCTCACAGAGTGCCTTTATTGCCGCATTTAGCGCAACCCCCACCAGAACAAAATGGGCATGTTGCATAGACTTTGACTCCTTTGGCAGTTTGCTTCCTCATTTTCAGGTGTGAATCTTTCTGTAAAATCTTCGAACGTGTGATTCGTTGATTCGATCCTGCACGTGCATGGAGAGGAAGCCTTTCTGAACCGAATTTAGTCCTGAATTCTTGAGCAATGTTGCGCCTCTTGGAGACCTTTTCTGTGGCTTGAGTGATCGCCTCTGCCTCCCAGTACTTTGGACCCATCATCAGCAAGCAACCCAAGGCAGCAATTCCAAGTTGCACACCCAAGGGCGGCAAATCAAGCGGAATGAGATCCGCTAAGCCCTCTGAATTGACTTGTGTTGGAAGGACACCTAAGCGGTCCATGATGGCAATTGAAAAAAATGCAACACCTGCTGCAAATGCTCCTTTGTAGAATCGATCTTTTTTGGCCCCAACACGCGCCATCTTGATTCGGCCTGAAAGAAGGATGAACAACGATGGACCCATCACCATGAAATCAACACCGCTCCATTCACCGGGTGGGATGAAGCAATTTGTCTCGGCTCCCTCGGCGAGCAACAGTTCCAACCTGTCGAAAGGTGGTGAGCAATCAGGCTCAATCATCTGCGACATGTCGAATTTTTCATTGGGGGCACCCGTGATGATTTCAGGGGCTATGGCACCAAACTGAGCGTTCGCACTAACGGCGACAACAATGGCGAGCGCTATGACTTGCCCAATGAAGACACGTAGGTTCGCCATGGCACCCTTAGCAATGCTCCGGACATAGTGATATCGCTTAGCGATGAGGTGAAATGGTCCGGCCAACCCCCTGTGATGTATCGGGTGGGACTTATGGCGCATATTGTCATCATCGGAAGTGGGATTGCGGGGCTCTTTGCAGCCTTACGATTGGCTGATGCCAACCACACCGTCACCGTCGTCACCAAGCAACGACCAACCGACTCCTCAACCAATTGGGCCCAGGGAGGCATCGCAGCTATTCTTGACAAAACCGATGGAGTCGGTTTGGAAGCCCATGTGAACGATACACTGCGAAGCGGGGATGGGTTGTGCGATGAGAACGTGGTTCGAACCATCATCACTGAAGCTGCCGAACGGATACAGGATCTTCTTCACATTGGAGTTCGATTCGAAACCAACGAAGATGGGGCTTTTAATCTCGTCCGGGAAGGGGGGCATTCGAAGCGCCGAATTCTTCATGCAAAAGATGCAACAGGGAAGGAAATAGAAAGAGCGCTCTCGGAAGGTGCGGCTCAACACCCAAACATCACCATCAAACCAAACACACTGGCCATTGATTTGATTCAGCGTGAACACGGCAATCCCAACCAAGGAATAGCGGGCGTCTGGTGCTTAGACCAAGTAAGTCAAGAAGTGCTTACATTGTCAGCAGACATCGTTTTTTTGGCGACTGGAGGTGTTGGTCAACTTTGGTCAACCACAACCAATCCGTCGGTCGCAACCGGCGATGGATTAGCAATGGCCTACAGGGCTGGGGCGGCTGTGAAGGACATGGCCTTCATTCAATTCCATCCAACAGCACTCGCTCGGCAAGATGACCGTCCATTCCTGATCACTGAGGCTGTTCGCGGTGAAGGCGGAGTCATTCTCGACAAAGCGGGCCTTCGTGCTTGGCAGATAGCGACACAGAAGGCCCGAGATGAGGGGTCCGAGGAACCCCTCCCGGATGGATTCTCGTTCACGCTTGCGCACTCACCCCTTGGCTCCATGGCGACCAGAGACATCGTGGCAAGAAGCATTGACCAGACCATGAAACAAACCGGTTCAACACATGTGTTCTTGGTGACGAGCCACCTTGATCAAGCCCACCTTTTAGCGCATTTTCCAACCATTCAGAAGAGACTTGACCGTCACGGACTGCAACTTGGAAGGGACCCTTTACCGGTGGCACCTGCAGCACATTATGTCGTTGGAGGGCTGGCTGTTGACGACATTGGTCGGCCTCATTCCCGCGGTAGCGGAGAAATTATTCCATCATTGTATGCCATCGGTGAAGTTGCATGCACTGGCATGCATGGAGCCAACCGCCTCGCCTCCAACAGTTTACTTGAAGCAGTTGTGTATGCGGCCAGAGCAGCAGACCACATCATCAAAACCAACCCAAATTCATTCGAGCATTCACTCCCCGATTGGCGAGCAGATGGCCTCACCAACCTCGTTGAACATGCACCCGCAATCAACGACCGTGCATCGCTTCGCACAACCATGTCTCAAGAAGTTGGGATTGTAAAACGATTTAATCGGTTGCACAGGGCTCGGCGAAGACTCGATTTGCTTCACGAAGAAGTGGACATGATTTGGAAAACAGCGTTGCCTTCTCGAGAGATTGTGGAATTACGTAACATGACGCTTGTGGGTAGATTGGTGATTGAAGATTCATTGCAAAGAAAGGAAAACCGTGGTTTGCACTTTAACGCTGATCTTGTTGAGGAGTAAGGGCGGCAATCATGGCGCTGAGCATTTGATTCATCGGGGCTCTTACACCTATGCGTTCGCCATGTTGAACGACGGCTTGGTTGAGGTACTCGATTTCTGTCTTTCTCCCAGCGCGTACATCCTGTAACATGCTACAATGGTTTTCAGCAGTCGCTTTCAAAACGGACTCGAGTTGTGTTTCCAATTCTAAATCGTTTGGAAGATGGATGCGTTCTTGCCTTGCAATTCGGGCCCCCTCGAGCATCGTTTCGAGTGAAGATGCGAATAGGCCTGGTTCTAACAATGCTCCATTCGCAACACCACAAATTGCCGCAATGGGGTTGATGGCAATGTTTAGCAGCACCTTCATCCAAACTGCTGCGGGCCCGTTCTCCGTCCATTCAGCGGCAAGATTCGCTTGTTCAAAGAGGTCAAGCAGCGGTTTTACATCCATTGCTGAGGGACCGCCCTGAATTTTGCCAAGGATGATGTTTCCTTTTCCTGCAAACTGAACGCGGCCAGGCGTTGGCCTCCAAGCGGCGTAAGTTGTGGTCCCTGCCACAACACGATGAACCCCCACAACCGCACCACAAGCCTCAGCGTGGCCTAGGCCATTGCTCAAACAAACAAGAACACCCTCGGGGTGTAACAAATCTCTAGCAAGTGTTGCCAAATCAAAGATCGCCGCACCTTTCCCCGTGAGGAGGACGGCATCCATCGTACCGTTCAATGAGGACGGTACACCAACCTCTTCCAGTGTAAACAAGGCTGCATCTTGTGAAATATGAAAGGTCGCTTCACCCTCTATGTGAAGCCCTTTTGCGACCATCATCGCCCCGTGTTCCCCTTTGCCATGAATCAGGACATCGGCCGTTTGGACTTGAGCGAGCATTCCAGCGAGGAGAGAGCCAAGTGACCCTGCTCCTAGTACTGCTACCCTCATGCCAACCCCTCAGATGTAACTGCCTAGATGAATGACAATCTGGCCTTCGACATGCTCGAACCACATGGTAGAAAGCGTTGAGTTGCTGGGTGAAAATTCAAAGAAATTATCGCCAGGTTGAAGCGTCGAGGTCGAATTTATCGTGGTCCACTGTGGACCATTTCCCTCGAAGTTAAGCTGTACTGAGGCAGTTGAGTTGCTCGGATTATAGAAGTTGAAGGTCCCACTGCTGGGGTGAAGAAGCGTACCATTTGTTGCAGCGGCCCATGCAGTCGTCCACATTCGGTGAACGACATCCGATCGGAGCAGAATGACTTCCGGGCCCTCTTCTACGGTAAAATTGAGCCTTGGGAGAGGGGACAGAGGTTCTGAGCACACCAACACAGTCGAACCGGCTTGCATGAGGACAGTCAAATTCTGCGCTCCATTGGCGATGGATGGAATGCTAGAAATCTCTCGAATATCGAGGTCCCACACCCATTCACCACTGGCGGGAGGTAAAGGCGTTGCGAGCGTTGCGTTGAGCGGACATGGTTCTCCCGTGGCGCTCATTACCGTCCCCGCCCCGAGTTCGAACCCCCAACCCGTTGTTGAATCGTTGGTAATGTTCCACCCATGGCTTGGGACAACAGCCGTCATCGGAAGGGCCGGTGAACCAGCATGATACTGAACCTCTTCGAGTTGAATCACATCGAGCACAGAACCTTGCAGAACAACCCGATCTTGACCTCGGACACACACTCGGTCTGGTGCTTCCTCGTACGTTGCTGAAAGGCCTTCATACCCCTCAATCCAATGCAAACGGGCCTCAGTATCGAAAGCACCTTGGGCGTTTGGGATTGTAATGTTCACGGCTTGCGTACTCATGCCACCAAGGCTCAAGCAACGTTTGAGTTCACCATCCTCTTGACTGAAAAACCAAGGGGAGGCGACAAAGAGGTCAACATCGGGTTCGAGCGTGATGGTTTCAATGCTAAGGCGGCCTTCTGATTGCGTGAGGAGGCCAAAATCGATTGAGATTGGTGCATCACCCTGTCCAGACCAAACCAGATTCAAAGTGACAGTGCTTTGCGTGCTGGGAGGTAGAACACTCCCACAACCACCTTCTGAGATTGAACGTGTGTCCTCTCCATCGCATTGCCATGAGAGATCCCAAAAGGTGAGGTCGGGGTCATACCGGTCTTCGAGAATGGCCCAACCTTTGCTAAGGGATGAGGGGTTTTTCACCGTCACAACGACTTCACTGCTCCAAGTTTCGTTGACGAGGACAGCTTTTGCAAAGCCATCAATGACATATTCAACTTCATCGTTCCAATCCTCATCCACTGCAAATGGAATCTGCTGAGGTAATGCGAGAAGAACGATAGCAAGGGCAACAAGACCCATATTTTTCATCGATGACAATTCCAACCCTTTTGGTTCATCAAGTACTACTGGAGTTCGGCGATCTGATCCCATAAACAACAGCAATGGGACCGACATTGAAAGCACGAGAAGCCAGATGTTGAAACCGTTAAAAGCATCAAACATCCAAGCAAAGGCCAACAAAAGCAGGAAGATGAAGATTTGATTGGAACTGCTTCGAGCCTCGCTATGGCCCGCCCTAGCAACCATCAAACGGCCACCTGGGAAGGTCGGAATTGGAAGCATGGAGAGGCAACCGAAGAAGGTGAGAACAGCCCCCGCATGCACGAAGGGGTGCGCCCAAACCAAGCGTTGCTGGTATCCATCGGACAGTGTGAGTTCGCTCAACAACTCAACGGCGAGTGGCGGGTAAGCAATGTTTTGCTGAGAGGTGATGGCCACATAGTCTGGGGTAAGCCACAAACCGATGCCCCAAAGCACCATACCCAAACCCACAAGGGTGGCAGGAACGCTGACGGCAGACCATCCAAGGGCTTTGCGATCGGGCCATAGGCGGGCATCCATTCGAGGCAAAGAAGGAATCAAAAACAGACCGAAGGGCCAGATGAGCATGGATTTCGGCAATGCACCTAAGCTCCATAGTGAAATGGAAGGTTCCGGGACTGGGACAATATGTCCGACACGAAGACCAAACCTCGCCGCAACCGCTCGTTGAATATGCGAAGCGATGAATAAACAACCCAGAACAGGAAGTGTGTAACCAATCACTGCATCAAGGAAGGGCGATTCTACGAACCAACCGCCTTCGGGAGATGCTCCTTCCGTCCAGTAGGCGCCCGCTAGAGTGAGGGTCAATGCGCTGATTCCCCACATGATCCATTGGAAACTTTTCATTGGAAATTGCCGCTCGGGAACTGGCAAAATCTGAACAACCCATGGTTCATCAACCAGAAGTTTACCCATCCAACCAAGTTTTCCAAGATGTTCGTTCAATCGCAACAACTGTTCATGTGCGTCTTCTTCAGCTTTCACTGAAACATTCCAGGCCGGCAAAACGGTACCGCCGATCGAACCATGAATCAAAAAATGGCGTTCAAGAATGGTCTTGAGGAGGTCCTGCTGCGACCACACATCCTTGTGGGCCTCCATTGGTTCGAAGGAGGTCTCGGCCGGCTCTGTGTGTTCCATATGTCCCCCTCACCTCAACGGGGGGCAAGCCTCCCCCATCAATGAATCCCTCATGCTTTTCAAACATAGGGGCGGTCATCAGCCCGAGTAAACTTCACTTATTCTTGAATCGCTTGAGCCTGAAGGTCTCTTCACGTTCCATCTCTTCGAGTCGAAGTTGGATGAATACTCGTGCTTCTTCGAGTTCTGGAATGACCTTGAACTCGAGAGCGTTGACACGTCGCTTTGTAGCCTCAATTTCTTGAAGCAAACGCTTGAGTGTAGCTTCCATTTCTGATGCGCGGACAATTTTTTCAATTAAATTTCCGAAGGATTCACCGGCTTCATCAATGTAGGGTGAAGATCCAATGTAACCAACGCCACGCTCTTGGAATGTCGACTTGAGGTTTGTACCGCTGACGCTTGGAACGACGACACCCATGATGTTTCGGCGTTCAACTTCGACTTCGGGGTGGCCTGTGTTGGCAATAGCTGCTGCACGAACCGCCAAACCACCTTCGATGGCGTTGGCAAGGTCGATGCGTTGCTTAGCAAGTCGATAGGTTGCTGTCAAGTCTCGTTTTGCTTCGATCATTTCAGCCAAGAGTTGTCGGAATTCGTGGAACAACCCGTCCCGCTTCATCTTCAACAATTTGTACCCGTTCTTGGTTTGCTTGATGCGCCCCTTGAGTTTAATCAACTCACTTCGGGTTGGCTTGATGTCGAGTGCCATGTTCTTTGCCTCCAGATCTGTTTACCAAGTTCAAGCCTTGTTGTCAGGGTGGTACTTGTCGATCCACTTCTGGTCAAGTCGCACGAGGTACTTGGTGTCGATTGAGGACATCAATGTCCAGCAAAGGTCGAGGGTTTCATCGATGGAACGGTCTTCGTCACGCGTTTGGCGGAGGAACTTGTCCTCGAACACACCGGAGAAGTCAAGCAGTTGCTTGTCACGCTCGTTGAGTGCGTCTTCACCGACAATGGCAACCAATCCACGCAGTTCTCGACCTTGAGCGTACGCAGCGTACATCTGGTCAGAGACTGATTTGTGGTCTTCACGGGTGGTTTTCTCACCAATACATGAACCCATCAATCGAGAGAGCGACGGAAGAACGTTGATCGGCGGATAGATACCCTGCTGGTGCAATTCACGAGAGATAACAATCTGTCCTTCAGTGATGTAACCGGACAAGTCAGGAATCGGGTGGGTGATATCGTCACCAGGCATGGTCAAAATTGGGAATTGAGTGATTGAACCCTTCTTACCCTTCACCAAACCTGCACGTTCGTAGAGCATGGCCAAGTCAGTGTACATGTAACCCGGGTAACCACGTCGTCCTGGAACCTCTTCACGAGCGGCCCCAATTTGTCGCAAAGCGTCACAATAGTTGGTCATGTCAGTGTAGATGACAAGAACGTGGTAGTCTTTCTCGAACGCAAGGTATTCTGCTGCGGTCAAAGCAAGACGAGGTGTGATGATTCGCTCCACAGCAGGGTCGTCCGCTAGGTTGACGAACAGCACAGCGTTCTCGAGTGCCCCGGTTCGCTCCAAATCTGAACGGAAGAAGTTGTATTCCTCAGCTGTGATTCCCATAGCACAGAACACAACAATGAATTCTTCATCAGAGTCCTTGAGTTTGGCTTGTCGAGCAATTTGCAGAGCGATGTCATTGTGTGGGAGACCAGATGCCGAAAAGATCGGTAATTTCTGGCCACGGACGAGGCTCGTACACAAGTCGATTGCAGAGACACCTGTCTGAATGAAATCATTTGGACTCTGTCGGCTGTATGGGTTGATCGCTGCGCCAATGATGTCTTC
>QQSI01000065.1 GCA_003602645.1 Candidatus Poseidoniales archaeon
ACTGGTGTTTCCACACCGTCAACCACTGCTTTGATCGATGTCCAATCCGCCTCGCCTGAATAGCGTTGACGTAGAGTTCGCCCGTGCACGCACAGTCGAGCCGTACCAACGTCTTCGAGTGATTTACAAATCTCCAATGCGTTGTTCGCCCCTTGGCCAGTTCCGAGACGCATTTTTGCAGTGATTGGTGTGTCGACCCGCTGAATAATCCCATCAACCATCGATACGAGGTTATCCGGCTCCCCCATGAGTGCAGCTCCTGCACAAATTTTGGTGACCTTGGGCGCAGGGCATCCGAAGTTGAGATCGATGATATCTGCTGTCTCGGCGAGCATCTCCGCAGCCGTAGCCATGTCACCTGCATCACCTCCAAAAATTTGAGGAATGAAGGGGACTTCAGTTTCATGTGATTCCATTTTCCGCCACGACACAGCAGCCTCACGAGAGAGTGCAGTGCTGTTGGTGAATTCGGTGATGGTCACATCGGCACCACACGCCTTCGCCAGCAACCGAAATGGGAGGTCTGAAACTCCAGCCATCGGCGCTAAGAAGAGCGGTCGTGCCTCACCGTCCCAGGCACCGGGCTTTGGAGCAATGTGATTGGGCATTGTATCACTTCCTGTCAAGCATCGAGTTGTTCAATCAGGTCGGCGACACGCCGCATTCTTCGAAGGACTCTGTCAAGGCGCTCGCTCACCCTTCGAGCAACATCTCCGGGGGCCTCACCTGCCATCCGGTGACCCAAAGGAAGCCGTCCGCCCAGCAAATTGAGCAGCAGCATTTGTTCACTTGGATCGACGGATTTGACGGTGGATTCAACATCTTCTACAGTGAGTTTTCCTTTCTTCAATTTACTCAACAAGGCACTCTGCTGCTTGGTGTTGAGCAACCGTTGGAAACCACCTTTCTTGAGCATCCAATCTTCTCCCCTTCTTTGGTGTTGAGCGAGCATAGCGGTCCAAAGAGCGACGCTAAGTCGATCGATACGGGGGACCCGTTCGACCGCCCCACTGGCCCTGAATCGCTCGAGAATACGCCCGAGTCTTGCTTTGGGGCCATCGACAAGTTCTGCAGCCTCATCAAGCGATAATGGCGCTCCGCGGCTCAAGAGAACCTCGAACAACTGAACGGAGATGGAATTGGCTTGTGCTTCTTTTCCTGGGCGTTCACCAAGCAATCCAAAATCTCCCATCCATTGAGACAGCGCGTTCGATCCATCATCCGCTCGCCATGGCCGTGCTTCAACCACGCCAAGTGTGAGCGGTGGTGAATCCGTTTCGGGTGCTTCAAGCGCCATGCGAATGGGTTCTCTTGACCACATTGTTTCGATCAGCGCAAGCCGCTGACGTACGATCGTTTGGGTTTGTATTGTGAAAAATTCAATGGCGTTCGAAAGCGAGCCACCTCGAAGGTAGTACCTTCGCCATCCCTTGCCTTCGTTGGTATATCCTACGATGCCCGATTCAACCAGTCGCGAAAGGTGGTGATTCAATGAGGCGGGCGTAAGGGCCAATTCATCCGCTAGCATTTGAGCGTCCCAACTTGATGTTGGGTCTGCGAAAAGGAAGTCTCGCAGCAGGCGATGAACGGGACCAGCGCGGCCAAGATCGGCGGTCGCTTCACCTCGTTTCCGAACCAAACACAGACTCTCAATGAACCATGCAACAAGTCCGTCAATGTCCCGTTCAGTGGTTGGGAGGGGGACCTCTTGGATACGGACACTGAACATACCTTGTCTTCCTTGACGGTGGCTTTTGAAGACTGTGCAGTAAATGGCGCTTGAGAGCCGAAAAATGAACTGACTTACGAGAACCGTCAGCGTCGTTCGTCGTCCCAATCGTAATCGACGGCTTTGCTACCATGCCATTCAATGTCCATGTCAATGTGGGGCATGAGTTCAATGCGATCCTCTCGCAGAATGCCACGCCGACGAAGAACCTTGACCGCAGAATGCGTTGTGGCCCTGGAGCGTCCAATTCGTCGAGCAAGCGATGCTTGGCTTCGTGGAACGCCTTCTTTGACAATGTCTTCAACGATCAGGCGTTGAACAAGGGACAAACCAATTGGTAGGGCTGATGCCGCTCGCTCTTCGCTCACATTGATGCCTCGCAAAATTTCCACTTGAGTTGGCGCCCCTGCAAAATAGCATGTGCGACCGTTCACTGGCAATACAGTGACGCTTCGACCTGTCTGTAAGACATCAAGGTGGTGACGGAGGGTTCCGTTTGCTGCATTGAGGGTGGACTGCAATTCGCGGTAGCAGAGCCCGGGGTGCTGCTCAAGCGTTGAAAGAATCCGCCGTCGGAGCGGATGTTCGAGGGCTCGCGCTTTGGTGGAGACGCTGCCCATGGCCATACCACCAACAACACTTGCAGCAGCAGCAATTCCGCCCGCAAGTCCGGAAACGCCTCCCGCAGCAGATGCGATTCCAGCGGCCAGCCAAGGACGCTGTCGAACCCACTGTGCAAGCAAAGGCATGGTTACTCGATTGCCTCCTCATTTGTTAATGCATCCCATCCTTGGACGCAATGGTTCAGTCATCAGAGAGCAACATTCCTGCATGAATCTTGAGATGAGCAACAAGAGGTGAAAGCAATCGCCCACAGGTGCGGCCGTGTTCACTTAGCACATAGGCCACTCGCACGGGGGGTCCATCTTCCACTTGCCTGTGAACAAGCCCTTCGTCAACCAAGAAACGCAACTTATCAGAAAGTGTCCGGGATGAAATGCCTTCGAGTAAGTTTTTCATTTGGTTGAATCGACGAGGGCCAGCGATGTACAGGGCGGTCAAAATTTCAGTTGTCCACCTTGAGCCAAACACGTGAAGAGCTTCTTCTGCGCGCCGAACTTCCCAATGCAGCGTGTTCGCTTCACCACCGCCACTTTGATTGCCCAAAATGCTTCGAATATCTCCGCCATTTGTGATCGTTGATTCGATTGAGGCGCGAACAGCTTGGTATTCTTCCCGAGGGATTTTCAAAGGTGGGGTTGACATGTGATGCTCCTCAATTTCATCCACTCATCCCTCCTACTTAATGTCATTTTTACACCGAATGTGCAATTTCACTGAAGCGCATTGATGAGGCCCCCTATCCACTTGTAATTCAGTTCAAGACAACTCATCTTCAAGAGGGGCAATCCCTTGGTGCCTCCATGGCTCACAAGGTGGTGCTCGCCCGTGGTGGTGTGCTCGGAACCAACACTGGCCTTGGAGGTGCACATCATGCCTTGCATCATGCCTTGAGTTCCGGAAAGGTCCCAGGATGGGAATTCCACGGCGCCGAAGAGTACGATCTCGGCTCGAATTCCAGCGGATTCAAGCGGTTGTACCATCGATGGGTCAAGCACCCGCGTCGCATTCAATCCCTTGCAACAGCACCACAAGGGGCTGATTTGATTCACATCACCGATCAAGAACAAGCTCACTTGGTACCAAGACGATCGTCCATTCCTGTGGTTGTCACTGTTCATGATCTGTTCCATCTTTTTCCTGAACAACGGTTGATTGGTTCGACCAAAGTGGATGTAGGCAACCGCAACCCTTCCCTGATTCGCCGTCGTGATTTGTCGAAACTTCGGCAAGGATTAGCACGTGCTGATCTTCTTCTTTGCGACTCGTATGTAACACTAGAAGCATGCAAGAAACATTTCCCAGCGGTCAAATCGCTATGGCTCCCGTTGGGTCTGGATCTTGAAGCGTTTGCTCCAAAACACCCTAGGTCAGCAACGCTAGAGCCATCCATTGGTTTAGAAAAATCATGCCACTTGCTGATTGTTGGCAGCCACGATCCACGAAAACGGATGGCCTTCCTCATGAGCGTGCTTGGTGGTATGGATGAAGCAATGAAAGCAAATTGCACCATTCACCATGTCGGCCAATCCATCTCACATGCAGGGGAAGACAGCGTTGAGGACCTGGCAAGAACGCATGGTGTTGAGAACTTCATCGCTCATGGCGGTAATCTTTCAAATCAAGCGTTGATGGAACTGCGTCATTCCGCAGAAGCTCTTCTTTTTCCGAGCATCAGTGAAGGGTTTGGTTACCCCCCACTCGAGGCTATGGCAACCGGCACACCAGTCCTCTGCGCTGACATGCCTTCTCACAATGAATTGATGCCAGAAGGAGCGTGTTTAGATCCAAATGACGTGGGTGCCTGGCAGACGGCCATCGCTGAAGTTCATGCCCAATGGCTCAAACGCAGTTTATCGCATGAGTCGCATGTCTGGTTAACGCCTGACGAATCGCTGATTGAGCACGCTCAATCTTACAGCCTTGAAGCATATTGTCAGCGAACCTCAGCGGCTTACAGCAGTTTGCTGTGAGCGGAGCGCGGCGCCGCATTGTTCATGTGCGATGTTCAATTCGCAAGGCCATGCAACCTATTCAACGCGTGGCAATTGTTGGTGCAGGAAACATGGGTTCCGGAATTGCACAGAAAACGGCTCAAGAAGAATTTGACGTTCAAATGGTGGACCGAGAACAGCAATGGGTCGACCGTGGTCAAGGCATCATCGCTGATTTCCTTTCCGAGGCCGTCGAGCGACGGATCTTTTCGAGCGGCCAAGTTGAAGCAATTCAAGGCCGAATCAGTGGCGTTGTGGGTGTTGAAAACACTGCAGAAAATACAGATCTCGTCATCGAAGCCGTGTTTGAAGACTTCGATATCAAAACGGCTGTTTTCAAGACGCTGGACGCCGCTTGTGGCCCAGAAACGATTCTTGCCTCCAACACCTCCTCTCTTTCTGTAAATGCCTTGGCTGAAGCTACAGGCCGAGCCGATCGCTTTGTCGGTTTGCACTTTTTCTACCACCCTGCTAAGAATCGCTTAGTGGAAGTTATTCCCGCTGCATCCTCAAGCCCAGAGACAATCGACAAAGTGGTTCAGTACTGCAAGATGCTTGGCAAAGTGGTGATCGTCTGTGGTGACCGGCCAGGGTTTGTCGTCAACCGTTTCTTTGTCCCTTGGCTCAATGAGGCGTGTTTGCTTTTGGAAGAAGGCGTTGCAACAGCAGCACAAATCGACGCAGCGGCATGCAAAGCATTCCGGATTGGTCTTGGACCATTCGGCCTCATGAACCTCACGGGGCCTCCGATTGCACTCCATTCAACCGATTACCTCGCTGAACAACTCAAGACGCCTCGGTACACGGGCGCTCAAAACTTGAGGGACTTGATCGATGCCAATGAGCACTGGGATGTCTCGGGTGATGAAGCCTATTCACAGGATCAATTCAAGGCCATTTCTGAACGTCTCTACGGGGTTGTGTT
>QQSI01000066.1 GCA_003602645.1 Candidatus Poseidoniales archaeon
TGACCCGATTCCATGTATGATTTCGCTAAAGCACCTGTTTCAGTACCTGCCTTGACTGCTGCCCGAAGCATATCACCTGTGGAAATTTGGGGCAAACCAGTTGTTTCGGTGATTCGCTCTGCTTGTGTGCCTTTTCCAGCCCCTGGAGGCCCAAAGAGTACGATGCTGCTCATGCATCGAGGACATAGTGTTTGGTTTTAGACATGCGCACAGTTTACTGCCCTTGACGCTGGAGCCATTGATGGCCATAATGCTGCCATTGTTCCATGGTCCAACCTGCTGGGAGCCCAGAGGGGGGAAGCGGTGGGCCGGTTGCTGGTGGTGCAACAACCGGGGCAGCCACAGGGAGTGATGGAGCAGGGAGAGGAAGGCTTGGGAGGTCCTTCACCGGCAATCCAGCAGGTGGCATCCCGGCAGGTGGCATCCCGGCAGGTGGCATCCCGGCAGGTGGACGGCCCAAAGGAGGGAGGCCAGCAGGGAGGGCACTCGGAGGTAGACCTTGGGGGACAGCAGCCTGAGGGGGCGGGAGGTTCAGCGATTGTGCAAGGGCTGCGGCAATCTCATCCTGAGAGACTTCGGCAGAAGCAATTTCGTTGACTGCATGACCAATGTCAAGTGCCTCATCCCGTCGTGTACCAAGATGGTCAGGATTGACAAACGCATCTGGTGCAACGAGTTCATTTCCGTCGTCCTCAAGTTCACCGCTGCGCTTCATACGGAGGGCCAGGACGACACCAACCAATGCTAAAATTCCAACCAAGGGGATGGACACATAGGGTGGAAGCACTGCGAACAAACCGCCGCTGCTTTCCACTGAATTCACGGAGGTTTCAACTTGAATCACCCCGACTTGTTGGTTCCCGTCAATCAATCGGATTTCAGTGTTCATTAGACCCTTCATTGCCGATTGGGAGGGCGTGATGGTGACCTTGATCACTTGAGTATCACCAACTGCAAGGTTTGTGATTTCCTTCGGAGAGAACTCGACACCCCAGGCGTTTGAGACGTTGCCGTCTGAGTCAAAAACATCACCTTCAAAAACAGCGTTTATCGGCAAATTTCCATCATTACGGACAATGAAGGATTGAGTGGATGCTTCACCCTTACCCACGCTTCGGTAGGGGCGAATGGTGTCGTCTTCAACGGTGATATTAGCGAAATGTGAGGGGAGGACAGCAACATCGACGCGTACTGAATCATCAACCATACGACCGTTGTTTCCACCTGTCACTGTGATCAAGAGATCAAAGGCTGCCTCTGAGGCTTCAGTGTTTGCTGGTGGGATCAAACCAAACCGCACTGTCTTTTCTTCACGTGGCTCAAGGTAGGTGGTTGGGTTCGCAAAACCAACGATCCATCCATCTGGGGCAAGACCGTTAGACCATGCCAAACTGAGTGGCGCATTTCCAGTGTTGGTCACATTGAATGAACCATAGCTGAACATGGAGGAGAGGGTTGTTTCAATCACCCCTCCTTCAGGGCCAGTGAGCGAAAGTGAGAGTTCATCCCGCACCTTCAACACAGTCGTATTGGACACGAACACTTGTGCTGAAAGTTCTGTCCGAATGACGAAGTTGTTCGTCTCTCCTTCTTCTGCGACCCCGGGGACGCCGAGAACAAAATTGACTGAGACTGTTTCCCCCGGCGCCAACTCAAGCAACACTTGGCGTGCATCGGACTGATCTTCATACGTCACTTGAATCGGCCATGTTGGGTTTGAGGGTTGAATTTTTACTGACAAGTCCAAATCGGTGTTCCCCGTGTTTTCCACCGTGAGGTTCATGCTGACTTGTTCACCGCTATCGACGAGCACCTCTCGATTCTTAGAAGCGGGACCTATGGGTCCAATTGAATCGTAGAGGTCCGCCGAAAATGATTGCAAAGGAAGGACAGTTATGACCGCACTTTCGCTGAAATTCAACGATGGATCAGTGCTCGATGTGACATAACATGTCACGGTATCGGTGGAGCCTGTGAGCGGGACACCGTTAACAACAGGTGGTACGAATAAATCAATTTTAATCGCCCTGTACTGACGGATGCCAATCGGCTCAATTTCCAAAGTCGACGAATTGGTGTCCTTGAGCATGATTTGCCAGCGATTCTCGGAACTGCAGCTGATTGAATACTGTGCAGGTGCGTTGCCAATGTTGGCTACGGAAATACGGAAACCCGCTGAGTCGCCAGGTTCTGCAGTGAGCCCATCAGTCCCTAATGGAGTGATTAACACTTCATCAAGCTGTTCAATGATGATGGTCAGACGTTGTGTATGGGCTACTGTGGGGTTATCTTGGTACCTCGCTGTGACATCGACAATGAACGTTCCTGAACGTGCATACCGTGGATCGTTAGGGTCGTCCAAATTCGCATATTCGTCTTCTAACTGTACGGTCAGTGCCTTGAAATCACCGGTTTCACCTTGGCCTTGTACGGTGTAGGGGCCAAGTTCAGATACACTTTTTGTCCACAAATCATCAGGAGGGAGAAGGAAATCAGGACGGTCTGGTTGGGGAACCTGTACATTGGTTACGCTCAGCGTGATGTTCTTTTCCCCTGTCCCCTCATGGAGGATGTGAATAGGAATATCAATTCCGGTGTTGTTGCGTACATCAAAGATCTTGATTGCTGCATTTTCTCGTTCTTCAGCCGTGGTTGGAACAGTACCATCATTATTCAATGCTACAACACGAACACCAAGCGCAGTGACCTCAATTTCTTGTACCCAGATGTTGTTGTCAATTCCCGATGTAGCATCGTTCATTTCAGCGACCTGATCGTTGGTGTCAACGCGCAAACGCATCTCATGTGTCCCAGTGGTGAGGAACTGATGTTGAATCAAAAGAGAGTCGATCGTGCCAGGAGCAAGGGCCGGGCGGTCACCTTCAAACAGAACATCCCCCGTGGTCAAATCTTCGAATATGACTCTAAACGAGCCGGTTGCAAATGTTCCTTGATTGATCCAACCAATTCGAATAGCAATCAAATCGTTGGCAAGGGGTTCGGGTGAGGAAGGAACGATGCTACCGTTGTAAAGCGCAATATCCGCTTGTGGATTTGGAGTGGCGTCTGCAGTGACAACGAGACCGAAATCTTGCGTTGTTCCGCCTCTGTGAAGCACCTTGACCAACCATTGCCCCGTTTGGGTCAATGTTCCGGGTGCAACTTTGATCCGTTCCACATTGTTGAGGGAATCAGTGGTTTGGGCCGTTGTTGTGAACCCGTTAGCGAAGTTATTACCGTACCATTCGTTCCCAGAAGGGTCAATCAAAATGAGGTCGAGGTTGTTGACCAGGCGGCCCACATTTTGAGCAGCGTTTGCTGAGCCTGCCTCATCAGACCATGCGAGGGTGATGTCAATGCCATGCGACGGGTCCATCTCGAAGGCATAAAGCAAACCAAAGCCCGCATCGAGTGGAGTGTTGTCATCCATAAAGGTGGAGAGTGCAGTGGTGGATGGTGAGGATTCATCCCAAACAGGAAGAATGGTCCGCTCCAAATTGACTTGGCCCCAACCTTCCTCAGCGTTCGGAATATCAGGGGTGCCCAAATCGGTTGCACCGTTGATCATGGCTGCCTTGATGAGCGAAGCGCTCGGTGCATTGATGCCAACTTCTTCTCTGATGAATTCACGGGTCAGTGCTGCCACGCCACCAGCGACAGCAGTGGCTTGTGAGGTTCCAGAAAGGGAGGTGTACATCTCTGTACCACTGGAGTGGGTGTCCGATGCACACGAAAGGCCCTGTGAGGTTGCCGCTTCCTCTGCGCGCCCCGAGCAAACATCAACGCCAGGAGCAACTAAATCCGGCTTAATGCGTCCATCGAGGCTCGGTCCGTTGCTGGAAAACGTGGCGACTGTCCCGAGGGTTGACCCTGTACCAGATGCGCCGATAGCGAGAACATTCTTGGCGGTTCCAGGGGGGGTCACCTGGTTTGCACCTTGTGTGCCTCTGTCACCAACCGAAAACAAGGGCAAAACATCTGGTTTGTCGTGGACCAAGATATCGACCGAACGGGAGTCCGCTGTGTATTGACCGTAATTTCCATTGGCACCCCAGGCATTGATTGTTACTCTGGCCGTCATCTGTTCAGCATCTCTCAAGAGATCGTAAATTGAACCAATTCGACCAAAAACACCGGTTGGATCGTGTTCAAGTGCATACATCACAAGATCTGCACTGGGGGCGATTCCAGTTGCACTTGTGTTTGAAGCACCGCTTCCAAGGGCGGAAACTGCGATGTGGGTGCCATGCCCTGTGTTGGAATCTGCAGGAGAGGAGTCGAGGCCATATTGCGTATACACTCCAGCGACTCGCCCGACTAAATCAGGGTGATCCAGGTCAAGACCAGTGTCTGCAATAGCAATCATCTCACCAGACCCGTCGAGGGTGAATGTTGCATTGTTCCGAACGTCAATCACACCGGAAGCCGCAGCTGCGATGGCGTTGTGCAATGAGAAATCCGTGGTTGGTTCAATCCAAATGATTCGCCCGTCTTGTGCAGCATTTCGGACAAAAGAGCCGATGATGTTGGGGTCCAAGGTGGCTTCGCACAGACCATAACCGCACCATGCTTGCTCCGCGCCCATGTGGATGAGGTCGAGCGATAATTGTTCGAATCCGCCGGAGGCCAAATCCGCAGCTGGAACCAAAGCTAGAAGTTCTGTTTCGATGCCTTGAGCGATCGCTCCATCAATTCGCCATCCGGGGTGTTGAGCGCCAGCCCATCGAACCTCATCATCCTCATAGAGGGCTCTTAAGGAATCACTTGGCGGTTCCGAAAGACGAACAAGCCATCCTTCGTCTCCGATGTAATCGAGGGGGGTAATCCCGTGACGTTCGACCAACCTGTCAAGCACCGCACCATCGTGTTGATGGAGTTGCAGAAGGGCCAAACCGGTCGTTGCGAAGTCATTTGCATCATACAATCCCAGTGGGGTTGCGGGATGGTCATCGAAAAGCGGATCAAAAGATCCGATGTTCATGTGGAGCTCCCCGCTTGCAGGTTGCAAGGGTGCGACGAACCGTTCTGCTGGCGTGGCTACGTGCCACATTGACGAAGCCAATTCGAGGCGCTGTTGTTCGGTCATGAGCGCTGGTTCAGGTTCTTGAAGGTCTTGTGTTTTTGTGTGCACAGTCAACATTGGTGAAAGTGAGGTGAACACAAGGAGGACAAGCATCAGAAAAGGAAGTCGCAGTGCTTGCATAAAGTTGCCAACAATCGGGCCCTTTTCAAAACGCCCCTTGGTTGTACACAAACGGGCCACCCGAAAACCAACTCAGAGGTTGTTGTATTCGGATATAGCAGCGTCGGTTTTTTCGACAGAGACCAGCCAGTCGGATTCGGCCCCCATCAGGGCCCGAATTGCATCCACATTTTCGGGTATGACATCGGATTCTTGGTGAATGGCTTGGAAATAATACAGGGTGTTCCCTTCGAGTTTCACACCGTCTTCCCAAACGAAAATTTCATGCAAATCACCCCATTTTCGACCAATGTCTCGTGCAAACTCCATGACTTCTGCAGTTGTTGTGATACCGGTCTCTGAGCCGTTCATGATTACAATCCTAGGTTTGTTCGACCACATATCGAGAACCGATTGGGTTGTCAAACCGTGCCCATCTGGAAGGGTTGCTACAATGACATGAACGTGCATGATTGTCGTTGGCACAGCGACGGCCATGGAGTTGATTTGAATTTCAGGTTTAACCGTCATGACGTCGGGCCCGTGGTGAGATGGAACTTTGAGGACGGGTTTAATGGCGTTAATTGGGCCTTTGTTTGAATCTCCTGGATCCGCTGCACGGCGAATCATGGTGCACTCCACCGAAAGTGAACCACAGTGTTCGTAGAGCGGGACAAGGGTACGCGAGAGACCTGTGGTGTTGCATGAAACAACCCGAGTGCCTTCGACGTTGAGGTTTTGAGCATGGTTCGCAGACGAGGTATAGGACATCTCGGTCATCGAGTGCTTTTCCCCACCTTGGAAAACCCATTTTACACCGGCATTTTGGTACTTTTCTTTATTGGAAGCACCAACTTTACCCGGAGAACAATCAATCACAATATCAGCAATTTGCAACAAGTCGCTTAGCCCACCATGGCACTGGTAGCCAGCTGCCGCAAACGCTGCGATACGGTCTTGATCGTCATAGGTACAAAAAATGGGATACCCTTTGCGAACGGCAAGGTCGCAACCAAAGGCCGGACGGGTTTTTGTAACGCCGACAATCTCCATATCGTCTTGCGCATCAACTGCGTCCGCAACGCGCTTTCCAATGGTGCCGTATCCGTTAATTGCCACTTTGATGGTCATGGTTCTCGTTAGTGGTGCCCTTGAAGAACCTCTATTAACACATCGTTGACAAAGAACGCAAAAAATTCTGCTCCTTCCGTAGGGTTTCCTCCTTTTGAGAACACAATAATCTCACGTTTCAACACGGGAGGCTATTTGGATGGGAAGCAACAGCGTTTCAACATGGCCGAGGCTCATGATGTGGTTGACCGCTCATTCAACATCAATTCTAAACTTGGACCTAGGCTTATTGCAGCGGCCGAACAAAATGCGATTCTCCGCATTGGTTGGACAAATGCTGGGGAGCCTGTTCCAAAGAACGGCGAACTTGGATTATGCCCAGACTTGCCGAAAGGTGCCCGAATGAGAGCACTTGGCGTGCTTGGATCTTGGACCGCACCGTTTGGAAGTGGAGGTACTTTCACTCTACAAGGTGATGCCGGCGCTTTTTTGGGTGCTGGCAATCGCAACAACACGATTGTGTGTGAACGGCAGGCTGGTGGTTTCGCTGGCTTTGCGATGAGGGGCGGAAAAATCAGCATTCTAGATGGTGTAGGGGACGATGCTGGCGCTCACATGGCAGGAGGTTTACTCGTGGTACGAGGCAGAGCAGGAGCGCGAGTTGGCGGCGGTATGAATGACGGCCTAATCGTCATCCATGGCGATGTTGGCAGCGACCCAGGCGCTGGAATGACAGGTGGCCGAATTGTCATCAATGGCCGATGCCCCACGCCGCCCCAAGGCGTTTCACTGCGTCCATTAACGGCGGCAGAAGTCAAATCCATCAACAAACAACTCGACGATGAGGAGCTCGAAATACCAAGCGATGCTGTCTGCTTAACACCTTCAGAAACAATGAACATAGAAACTGAAGGAGGGCAAATGTCAACTTCGGATTTGTCGATGGTTGGCTTGGTCCCTGACCAATCACACCACGCATCCTCCTATGCGACTTACGACACTGTAACGTTGATTGGGGAACGAGGAGGACAAGCAACACCCACTGCTCTACCGCTCCCAGTGTTGGCCTTGATTGAAAACGGGGATGACCTGTTAATGCCCAAGGATGCCATGGCTTACTCGGCTTCGTTGTTGGCCCAACAACCGTTCCTCGTGAGTTCAAATCCACGCGCTGTCGATTATGTGCTGCTCGATCAATACAATTTGGCAGATGCACCGGAACTGCTCAAGTCGAGTTCTGGTGTGGTCATTGATTTTGATAACCTGCCGGCCATGAATTCCGAACAAATCGACGGTCTCTTGGTTGCGTTGCGAACCCTTCTTGGAAAGGAGAAGCCATTTGCATTCCTCAATGCCTTGGGACGAACGACAAACCTTCACGTTCGAGCTGCGCATCACAATGCAGACCTGGCATTTTCTCGAATTGAAGATGGAAGCGGAGTCGCAGAAGCGGCAGCCCTCCCGTTAATTGGACGCTCAACAAAGGCTCACCTCGAAGGAACCCACACCGATTCTGGCGTCATGCTCGGTCTTTCTGCAAGTGCACATGACGTGGCTGTGCTGCGGGCGTCAGGTGTCAAGGTGATTGCTTGTGAAGTTCCGATGGCGGATGCAAATGACCTAGCGCATTGGCTCCAGAGCATGCATCAAGAGTTGTCAGCCATCTTAGCACGGTTAGGGCTCGATTCCATTGACAATCTAAAGCGGCAGAATTTGCGGGCCCTTGACTACGAAACGGCAGCCGTTAGTGGACTACGATTGGTGGGCTATGAACGGCCTCTGCCACACTGGTTTGCTCAATGAGGTGAAATCATGCCGACAATCTCAGTTGACCAATCCCTGATTCAAAGCCTCCTAGCGAGCCACGGAATCACCAATGACATCAACCGAATGGCGGATGAGTTACCGCTTCTCGGCACCGATATCGATTCTTGCAATGAACAGACCCTTGACATCGAAATTTTCCCTGACCGTCCGGATTTACTTTCAGGAGAAACGCTCACTCGTGCTATGCGTCCGTTCCTCTATGGTGCAGAGTCAAAACCAACGCTAGACGTGGTGCATGGCCCGTTAACCATGCAAGTTGATGCATCGTTGGAAAAAGTTCGTCCAATCATTTTGGGAGCTGTGGTGCGAGGTGTAAACACTGGAAACGACGCTGAACAAAATGAATCATTCATCAAAGCGTTGATGGATCACCAAGAAAAACTCCACTTCGCATTGGGTCGAGGGCGAAAAAGAGCATCCATCGGCGTTCACGATCTTTCGGTTCTGTCACCGCCATTCAAAGTCAAAACTGTTCCATCCAGTGAATCCTTCACCCCCCTTGCCATGGAGGAGCCAATGTCCATTGAATCAATACTTCAACACCATCCGAAAGGGATTGATTATGCTCATTTGTTAGAGGGCATGTCTGAATTCCCAGTGATTGTTGACAGCACTGGTGCAGTTCTCTCATTCCCACCAATCATCAATGGCAATCACACCACGGTCACATCAAAAACCAAGGATTTTTTCATTGACGTCACTGGCTGGGATCGTCGAGCATGTGAATCCAGTCTCATGCTCATAGCAAGCCAGCTTGAAGAACGTGGGGGGACGGTTGAATCAGTTGAGGTTACTGGCTTTGATGGAACGGTCGAACACCTACCAAATCCAACGCCAATCGAACACAGCGTAACACAACGCCTGCTTGACGGTCTCCTGGGCCGTTCTCTATCTGATGAAGAAATCCACACAGCGATTGCACGAATGGGTGGACAATTCTTAGGGCGCTCACAAGCAGAGGGCGCTCCAGTTCGAACGCCGAAGAACATGGCTGACATCGTGGATGGCGACCACATCCTCACGTTTGCCATGCCCCGATGGCGATTTGACATACTGCACCCGATCGACCTCGTCGAAGAAGTGGCTATCGGGCATGGGTACGAAGATTTGGGGGCCGATGTGCCACGTGCCCCATTGACAGCATTGCCTCGTAAAGACAACCACATCAGGAGACGAATTCGTGACGCACTCCAAGGATTAGGCATGATGCAAATTCAATCGCTCACCCTATCAAACGATACCGACCAATTCGAAGCCATGCGATGGCCGGCCATGGGTGATGTCACTCGGATCACCAACCCGATTACAATCGAACACACATTGCTTCGCCAATATTTGCTTCCGGGTCTGTTCAGGCTTCTCGCATCAAATCGGCACCATGATCTCCCGCAAGCGATTTATGAACTTGGCACCGTGGTGCGAGACCACAAAAACGGTGAACGGTTCGCTTTCCTTGTCGCAGAACAAGGTGGAGGTTTTGCCGCAGTACGTGGAAGAATTCAAGCGATTCTCCGTGATTTAGGAGCAACAGAGTATACCATTGAGCCACTTAGCGGCACCATGGGACCTTGGCTCGCAGGGCGTTGTGCGAAGGTCATCATCGATGGAATCCATGTTGGTTGTTTTGGCGAGATGGATCCTGTAATCGGTGACCACTACGAACTAAGGGTCCCATTGAGCGGGGCTGAATTTGATCTCAAGGAACTTGAAAAAGCGATTTCAGATCCAGTTTGAGGCGATGGTATGTGTGGGCGCTTTGCACTAGCAACACCATTGAATGAAATTGCAGAAACTCTTGGCGCCGAGCCGCTATCTGAACTCACCCCATTTGCTCCATCCTGGAACGTTGCGCCAAGCAAATGGGTTCCTGTCATCACGGAAACTGCAATCGACGGGTTTGGGCGTGCACCAAGGCATTTACGTCTCATGCGTTGGGGATTACGACCACATTGGTCCAAGGCTTCCACCCATGAACCAACAAACGCACGTGCGGAAACCATCGACCAGAAACCGATGTTCAAGCATGCATGGTCGCAAAGGCGCTGCGTGGTGCCAGCAGATGGATGGTACGAATGGATGACGAGCGTTCAAGGCAAAGTCCCATGGTACCACCAGCGAATGGATGGTGGAACTTGTTGGCTGGGAGGTATTTGGGAGACGTGGTCTTCACCTTCAGGCGATCACATCGAATCATTTGCACTCGTGACCGTGGATGCAAATGAAGATGTAAACCATGTTCATCATCGAATGCCATTGCTGCTGGAATCGGAATCGGTTGACGGGTACCTCGCAGGCGCAGACCATAGAGAACAACCAGGCTCTATGCTGGTCGACAGCTTTGCTGTCAGCCGAGAAGTCAATTCTGCTAACCACGATGGCGCTCATCTTGTGCGACCAGTTCCAACGCTTTGGTGATCACGAATAGGGTTGGTATGTTCCATCCTCGATTTTGATGTGAGCCACAGGGTCGAATGTGCCGTCGTCGAGGCGCTTGTAATGGTAGCCGTCGGTGTGATGCACCCAATCAGCGGGTGGGGATGCAACGGTTGCTGATTTTGTAGAATTTGAGTGAGCCTCACTGACCCCATCATAGTGTTGCGATTGTTCCTCCGCTTTTTTGACGGTCTCTTGTCCGTTTCCAAAAAAGGAAAGTGCAGCTTTGTAATCCGCCTGTTGTTGTTCGGTGGAAGTGGATTGGATCCCTGAATCTGCTGTTTTTTTGTAGATAACCGGTGCGGGAGCTTCTTCTTCTAAGGAAAGAGGTTCCTTCTTTTTTCCAAAGGGCCAAAAAGGGGGCATACCTTTCGCCAATTCGAACTTGTTGATGAACAATGCGAACAAACATTGACCCATGGAAGGGGTCATGTTGAAGTGGGTCATGGTATGGAGGAAACATGCGCTGGGGCCTCATTGTCGTGATGCTGCTGTTCCAACTCGCAGCACCCTTGTCGGGATCGGTAGTACAAGCTGAAGCCGCTCAGGCAAGGGAACAATCGGCGGAAATCATTGGGTTGAATGAAGTCGTAGTCCATCGGAATGAATTGATTGAAATCTCATTTGCCGTACAGAACACAGGCAGCGAAGTACAGATCTTTACCATCGAGGCAACTGATGTCCCATCAGACCTATCCATATCAGGGCTACCACTGACTCACTCGATTGAACCGGGGTACCTCAAGTCATTGAAATTTAATCTCAGCGGGGACGCGACCGCCACCTACGGGACACTCAACATCCCAATTTCACTGACAATGGAGAGTAATTCCACATGGAGTGTTGAAGAGAATTTATCAGTTTTAGTAGCACCGTATTCACGATTGGACTTCGGTGTGCAAGGAATATCAACCTTTGAGAGCGACCCCGGAATCCGAACTTCCGTGGCAGTGAACATCACAAATAACGGATCCTATCCCGAAGATGTGACCTTCAATTTCTACACTCAAAGCGGCTGGAATTGGGGATGGAGCATGAATGATTCTGATGGTGTGAATGCCTACGAAACCCTACAACCCGGACAACTTGCCTATGTTTACATCTGGGTGGATGTGCCAGAAGTGGTGGATGGCTCACCACTTACTGGAACGGGTCCTCGATTCCAATTAAAAGCGGTCTCAAGCATTGACCGAGCCATTTCTCAGTGGTCGTTTGACCTTATCCTTGGCACATACAGGAACGCTTCAATCGATGCGAAGGGACCTGATTTAATCCTTGACCCGGGTGCCAATAACCGCATCGAGGTCGATGTTCGCAACGTTGGAAATTCCAATAATCGACTGAACATCACCCTGCAAGCCATCGATACCGAAGGCCAACCAATTCCAGATGTAGGACTCAGTGATCGAATTGCACGAAACGGTTGGACAATGGCGCTCTTTGGTGGACTTGAGGATGTAGAATTGAGCCCAAATGAATCAAGAACCATAGAAATCGGTTTTCAAGCACCTAGTGACTACTTTGGAGCGATGGATGTCAGGGTACGGGTGTTTGCAGAGGGTGCGCCTCAACGTGTACGGACTGTTGATGTAGGTGCCGTCATCGAGTGGCAACGAAACGCAACTGCAGCACTCCAAACTGATGAATGTCGCGACCTCTTGCCGAACGCTTCCTGCCAAGCCGCCCTGATGATTCAAAACACTGGAAACGCTCCAGATACCTTCACCATTGATTTGTCTGATGTCCCCGACCACCTCTCTGCATCGCTGTTGACCACGACAGTGTACCTCAATCCATTCGAAAGCAAAACATTCGCTGCGGTATCCATCACTGCGGCAGAAGAGTCGCTCGCCTTCACAACTGGTGATGTCGGCCTTCAAGTATTACTAAGCGGAACAAGCACAGTCATCGAAGAAATCGCAATCCCGACCAAAATAGCCCCAGTGATCAATTGGGTGTTTACCGACATTGTGGAAGAAATTGACAAAAATGGGCGACTCACAATTACCATGACTGCGCGGAATGAGGGAAATGCAATTGATGGTTTACTCGTCCAACTCCAGGCCTCACATTCGACCCCTATGTCCTTTATTCCTCCCTTCATTGCAGTGTATGAAGAGGGCGTCGAGTACCCCCGATCTTTTGAAATCACGGAGATACCCATTGGTTTCAATTTCACCATTGAAGCATGGGTCGACCTACCACAGGATCAGCGGAGCAATGGAACGGTGTATGTGAACACAACGGTGCGTTCACAATTTGTTCCAGATGAACCATTTGTTCACACCAGTACAGGAACCTATCTGGGGGTGGCTTGGCAACCCGTCGAGGAAGAATCTGGTTGGTTCGACCTCACAGCTATCGTTGATGCGACGGTCGGGATTTTTATGGCATGGATGTGGGTGATTGGATCAGTATGTCTGTCGGTTTTTATCATCCAAAAAGCCCTTTCAGCACGCAAAGCAAGGGCGCAAGAACAGGCACTTTACAATGAATTACATGGACTAAAACCTACAGAAGAGCCTCAGGATTGGATGCAGAAATTTACTGAGAAAAAAGTCCAACCGGCGCCTGAGCCAACCCTGAAGGTCTCATCAGGGCACTTCCAAGAGGCGTTCATCAACCGATCTGGCGCACCAACACAAGCCCTTGAACCGGTGCAGGCAGAGGTTCACCAAGCGGCTGCGCAGGCACTCGACGAACAAGACAGGCAACGAACCATGGCCCAAGCGGATCGACTGCTCAATGATATTTCAGCCGGCAATATAGCACAACCCGTTGGAAGCAAAGAAGTTCTGCCGGATGTGGAAATCCCTCAACACTTGACGGTTCGCCACGACCCTAAATCAATCCTTGATCAGGCACCTCTAACCTCACAACAGCCGAAGGTTCCGCTACCAAATGCGACGGGGGATCTTGACCTTGATGAGTTGGATGTGTGATGATGTGGACCGCAGGCGTTGATGAAGCAGGGCGAGGACCCGTGCTCGGACCGCTTGTTGTTGGTTCCGTAGCTCTTCCAACCAAGGATCTACACCTTCTCACCGAACACGGGATTTGTGACTCAAAGGACCTCACGCATGCCAAACGGAAATCGATGACGGCTTGGTTTCATCAACAAGCAAGCCAACGTGGTTGGTTGCATCAAATCGTTGTATGCCCCCCACAACGCATCGACGCAGCCGTGTCAAAAAACGGGTTGAATTTGTTGGAAGTCGAATTGTTTGCTGAAGCACTCAATCCTTTTCGGACACAACTTGGAGACGGAGTTCACATTCTCAATGACGCATGCGATGTCAATGCGGAACGGTTCACCAATCGCATCGCAGCAAGGCTGATTGAATGGCCTTGGACCAACAGCACCATGCACTCGGAGCACAAAGCAGACACAAATCATGCAGTGGTCGGGATGGCAAGTATACTTGCCAAGGTCAAACGGGACGAATGCATTGCGCAACTTGCTGAACGGTTAGGGTTTGGTGTCGGGTCTGGTTACCCATCAGATCCCTACACTAAGGCAGCCTTACCGAGTCTTTTGAAGGGGAAAACCCCCCACCCACAGTTGCGTTGGTCGTGGAAAACGATACACCGGGCTTGGTTCGCTCTTCATCAGGAGGAACCCCCGCTGAGAACATGGGTGAACGATGCTCAACAAACACTGTTTGAGGTCTAATCTGATTTCAGAGCCACGCACTTGATGAAGGGAAGGCAACAGGAGAGAATGAGTCCCATGTCTTGGTCACCTGATGAAGCCACCCTAAACTCGTTTCGACACCTCGCGATACAGAACGCGATTGAATACGAAGGTAAGGCGGCACCTGGGTCGGTGATCGGCCGCCTGATGGGTACACGCGCAGATTTGCGCCCACACGGCAAAATCATCTCTCCATTGATCGCAAAAGCAGTTGCTGAAGCGAACGCAATGGCCGCACGTGAGGGTTTAGATGCGTTGCGCGCGCTGCTCGACAAAGAAGCCCCTCATCTTTTGGAAAAGCGCGAGAAGAAGGAACGAAGAGTGGGCTTACCCGAATTGAAGAATGCCGAAAAAGGTAAGGTCGTTCTTCGATTTGCACCAAATCCAAACGGGCCGATGAGTTTCGGCCATGCTCGCGGCATTGTCATCAATGGTGAGTACGCTAAGGAATGGGACGGAGAACTGATATTGAGGTTCGATGATACCGACACGGTGGTCAAACCTCCACTTGTCAGCGCCTACAAAGACATTGAAACAGAAGCTGCTTGGTTGTTGGGTTATGCACCTCATCGAGTTGTGATCGCAAGCGATCAAATCCCTCATTACTACGAGCATGCGGAGCGAATGTTGGAGGCGGGCTTTGGATATGTTTGCCGTTGTTCCGGTGAGGCGTTCAAGGTGTTCAGGGTCGACAAGACCGAATGTCCATGCAGAGGAAATTCCACCGAGACTAACATGGATTTGTGGGGTAAAATGCTTGATGGAACGTTCAAACCAGGGGACGCTGTTGTGCGAGTAAAAACGGACATGACACTCAAGAATCCAGCCTTGAGAGACTGGCCTGCTTTGCGAATACAGGACACGGGAAATCATCCGCACCCACGCCCAGAAATTGGATCAACCTACCGTGTATGGCCATTGCTGGATTTCCAGAGCGCCGTGGAAGACCACTTGCAGGGCGTGACCCACATCATCCGTGGAAAGGATTTGATGGATTCAACTCGTAAGCAAACACTGCTCTACGAACATTTTGGATGGGAATACCCAGAAACAATGTACTGGGGCAGGGTGAAGGTGCACGAGTGGGGAGGATTCTCAACATCACAAATGCGCCGGGACATCGAGGCTGGCCAGTTTACTGGTTGGGACGACCCCCGGCTTCCAACCCTTGCAGCCTTACAGCACAGGGGGATTACAGCCGAAGCCTTGCGGGCGTTTTGGATTGAGTTAGGAGTCACTCAAAAGGATATATCTGTACCCCTTACCACACTCTTCTCTCACAACACGAAGCAAATTGACGACGATGCTCCTCGTTTGGCGTTTATACGATCACCAAAGCAATTCAACCTTTCAGGAGAGCACCCCTCAAGCGTTTTGGTGGATGTACATCCAAACCATGAGGACCAAGGAAAGCGTACTTTTGATCTGTCCAATTCTGCTGTATGGGTCGAAGAAGAAGATTCTGTCAAAATTGATTTACGTCTCAAGGGTTTTGCAGACGTGACATTAGCGGGAACAGATGCCGTTGTCCAGTCAATTGATCGCCAAGACAATCGACCAATTGTTCACTGGCTAAGTGATGCACAGAGCACGCCCGGCACACTCATTCTAGCGGAGGAGGGAGAACTTCTCGAGTTGGACGGTCAAATGGAAAACCACGCTTATCCGGTCGGAACCATGGTCCAACTCGAGCGAATTGGATATGGTCGAGTGTTGAGTCAAGGCGTCATCCTGTTCAGCCATTCTTGAAAGGCGTGGCAAGGCTGATAGGGCGGTGTCAACCTCCCCTTGTCATGCCAAAGACCATTGCAGACCTGAATTTAGATGACGAACACATCACTGTGGGTGTGGACGACACGCTCCAAGAAGGTGCAAAACGTATGATGAGCATTCAAGGTGGCATTGTCATTGTCCTCAACGATTCAAACAATGTCAAGGGTGTTCTAGGCAACAACCAATTCCTCAAAGCAATGTCACAGGCAGTGGATGTCAGTCAAGCAAAGTGCGCTGAATGGATGGAAATGGATTTCCTGAAGGTTCATCAAACGGACACACTGAAACACGTTTTGTCAGAAATCAAAAAACGCTCACCTCAAGCCGTTGTGGCTGTGGATGAAAACGACGAGTTTTGTGGCTATTTTTCGCCATCCGACTACACAGAGGCCACAAGTTTGGTGGGGAGCCTTGCTCAACTTGGGCTTTGATTACGCTACAAGTTTAATCACTCGGCCACAACCAGCGCACGCAAATCGTAGAGGGCGTTCCTCGCTCAAAACTGCGTTCTTTGTCGAGCATGCGGGGCAAGGAATGTTCGGTGTATTCATTTGTTCTAACGCCTCGAGTGAAGGTCGACTTCTCGGGCTTGCTGCTGCAGAAATCCACCATAGCAAAATCGTGAAAACCACGGCCCCACCTACGAACAGTGGTGGGTAGGCAAAGAAATGGATGAGTGCAACCATCGGCACAAGGACAAGCTCGAGCATCAAGATTTTTCGCTCACGGGAGCGAGTCATTCGTAAGGCCACAATCAACCCGACCAGCAAGGCTACACCAACACCAGCAAGCAGAGGAATAGGGGCATTGAGCGGGGCATTGGTTGGGATAAAACTGAATGTAAAATCAACGTCTTGAGCAATGTCCGATCCTTCGATTGAAATGGTCTCGCCCCAAGGGAGCCGTGAATGTGTGAATTTGACTTCTGTCGACTCCAATACCTTCGGACCTAAGTAGGCTGAAAACCCTGACGAAGAACCCTCGAGAGAAAGGGACAAATCAGACCACAATGGGGCTGGTTGGACCGTGATAAAATTTCGAAGCAGTGTCATTTGTTGGTTGACATCGACGAACTCTGAAGTTCTGAAGACAAGGGTCACTGGATGGTTGACAACATCTTGTTGCCCGTTCAAATCCAGATCGATCGATATGGTCTCAAAGTTTCTGAAACTCCCAAGGAGTTCTTCACCATCAAGGCCAAGACCGACGCTTAGGTAATAAGCACAAAGACCGGAGGAGGTCGACGCACCGGTGAGCATCTGGCGTTCGAATTCATTGATTTCATTCGGCTC
>QQSI01000067.1 GCA_003602645.1 Candidatus Poseidoniales archaeon
TATGGACCATAGCACCACCACAAACAGGGTATTTACAGATTTCAACCTTCATCGGGAGGTGGTTTTCGGGATTGAGTTGAGCATTATACGTTGGAAAATTGGTGGGACCAATGCAGCCCAGAACATCACATAATATCCGAACGGTAGTTGTGGGGCTTCATCATGGGTGTCGAGGCGATGATACGGTGTGCTTGCCTTGAGGTGGTGGGAAGGATGGAGTGGAAGCTCCAACAAGGTCCAACGGGACCAACGGTGTCGGCTTTCCCAAGCGTGAGTGGCGTTTGCGCGCTCATCAGGCCCACGAGACAACCCATGGTGTTGCAAATAATTGACGAATTCAAGAAGAAAGATTGCGATCAGTGCTTGTGACACGAAGGCAACAAACAGCGCCGGATTGTAGGCATACAGGCAGAGTAAAATCACAGCTTCCAGCAACAAAGACCGAGAAGTATCCGTTGGCCGAGCGCGCCATGCGCCTCGAACTTGAAGGGGAACAGTGCGAAGGAAATGACCGTAGATGCTGCGCCCCCAAGGCGAAGAAGTGGGGTCAACAGGTCGAGCCCAATGCCGATGGTGCGTGTGGTTGTGTTCGACGGTGAAATGCAAGTAGAGCACGCTCAGAAGGTCCAAACGCGCCAACCACCAGCTTGGTGATCTCAATCGACGATGACCGAGTTCGTGGGCTGCAACGATGCCGGAACCACCGGTTGCGAGCCCTGTTGAAACAACACCAAGCCAAACATAGCCTGTCAACCCGTCCATTGAAACTCTTAGGAGAAGCGCTATGACAATAATTGGCACCAAAACACCATGAAGATGAACAATGATGTTGTGGGCTCGGCCTTCCTGCAACGGATTTGTTTTGCCGCTGGTTCCGACCACCGCATCAATGAATGGATAAATGACAAGAACAGTGAGGATGGTGAGGCCCATCCACCACGATCCAAGCGCCAAGTAAACCACGGTCATTCCTGGAGCAATGAGCCCCAAGAGATGTGGCAGCCACCTGTTCATGCATCAAGCATGGAGCCGAGTGTTAAGTGCCTTTGTGTTCACTGTCGGCCGAAAAGCTGGCCAAGTTTGGCAAGCAGAGAAGTCTTGAAAATGCCGTTTGTGAGTTCCTGTTCGGCCATCACAGCATCAACGTATGATTCGAGGTAGGTGTCCATCAGAGTTGCCCCCCGTCGATGTGAAAGATCCCTCGAGCATTTGGTGTGGCTCGGTAATCGGCAATCGCATGGATGATGCCATCCAATAGATTGGCGAAGATCCCGCTTCGATGCAGCTGTTGTTCCATTATTCCGTCTACGTAGGTTTCCAATTCAATGTCCATGCGTGTTCCCCCTGAAGTTCGTTTGTCTTCAGTGTATATTTGGAACCGGCCCTATATCAAGCAGTGGTAAAATTGCCAACACATAGATGCAATAACAAAAGCAGGTGTTAAAAAAAACACCAACTAAGCAATGCGTTGCAGTTCACTGAACACCTTCATATTGAGAAGAATTTCACTAAAATCCCTGGCGTAAGCGCACAAGCGGCGAACCGACTCCGAGAGACGCAAGTCAAAAGCCATCCACTCATTGGTGCGGTGATTTTTCAGCAGGTCCTGTTCATGTTCGATGAGGCGATGTTGACACTTCTTGAGATCGTGCCTTGCTGCTTCAATTCGTGTTGAATCGCGTGTGCGAATATTGATCATCAGTTCCTTCAAACAGGACTGCCATTCTGGAAGTTGTTCAAGTGGTGTCATCTCAATCATGTTCTTGGTGAGTTTTGGATGTTCAAGCACAAGCGTTGCGATGCTGAAGGCATGGTCCATCATGCGCTCAAGCGATCGGGCTAGGTTGGCGTATTCCAAGGCTTGAGTTCGGGTTAAATTGAGTTGAGTTGCAACCAAATGCGAGTCGAGTAGAATTCGCACTTGCCTTTCGATGAGATAGAGCAAGGCGTCCACTTCACTCTCCCGTTCCTCTGCATCCGTGATGTACTCACGATCTTCACCCTCAAACACACGCAAAATGTCCCTCGCCAATGAAGTCAATTGAAGGTACATTCGATTGAGGCTTGCATGCAATGGCATGTCTCCAGCATTCATTAAGCATCGAATTTCCGTCCTATTGGGTTGCTCTTCCATGATTTCGAACCCACGCGTGTTCCGCAGGAATCGGCGAACTTGGATGCTTACTGCCCTCTGTTCAGACGGTTGGTGTTCAATGTGAATCTCATTAGAGCCAGATATATAGGCACCCATCAAGTGATCATGAAGGCTATTGTCAGGGAGCTTCTTGGTTGAAAAAAAGGCCCTTTGAGAAACACGAGTTTGTGCGTCCAGTGGAGTGACCCTCAACGCGCCACTTGGACGCCAATCAACGCGCAGTGAGTCGCGAGCGTTGAGGCCTTGTGCCACCACCCAAGGTTTTGGCAAACTCACGGTAAACGTGCTACCGCCGGTCGATTGGAGTTTACGAACTTCATTTTCGCCCGGGCCTAACGACATGCTATCACTTCCCGTCCTAAATACAACTATATAGAATATACATGGTTTTGGATATATACTGAATTAAGGTAGGAGACCTCATGGAACCCATCACGGTTGTCTTGATTGGATTAGCACTCGTTGTCTGCGCTTACATGGCGTGGAACATTGGTGCAAACGACGTAGCGAATGCAATGGGTACTTCGGTAGGGTCGCGAGCCCTCACCCTAAAGCAAGCAGTGATCATCGCTGCTGTGTTTGAATTCAGTGGCGCTTTCTTTGCTGGAGATGCTGTAACAGATACGGTGCGCAAGGGGATTCTCACCGTCGATTTTGCCGATGGCACCGTGGATGCTGTGCTTTCCCAAGACATCGCATTTGGTTTCATTGCTGCAATGATGGCAGCCGCAACCTGGCTCACCATCGCAACCCGAATGGGTCTGCCAGTGTCCACGACCCACTCAATCATTGGTGGTATTCTCGGTGTTGGACTTATTCTTGAAGTTAAACACAGCACCTCGCTCATCGATTGGGAAGTCGTTCAGAAAGTCGTGATGTCTTGGGTCGCAAGCCCACTCATGGGAGGACTCATCGGTTTCTTTTCCTTCATGATCATCAAGAAGTTGATTCTTGAAAGTGAGAACCCAATCGACCGATCGCGTTGGCTCGCGCCAGCGCTTGCGTTCCCGACCTTCTTTGTTCTAGGATTAGCGCTTCAATTCAAGGCGCTCAAAGGGTTCATTTCGAGAGCTGCTTCAGAAGGCTGGATTGAAAACAAGTACGACTGGCTCCCCGTGAAGGAAGACGGTGTGTTCGACCCGTGGGCGAGCAACGCTTGGATTCCAATCAACTCCATCCTGCTCGCAGCCTTCATCGGAGCAGTATCAAGCATTGCCCTTTACATGGTCCTTCGACGCATTGACATCAATGAAGAAAAGCGTGGTTTCCGTGGTGTTGAGCGCATCTTCGTGTGGCTTCAAATCATCACTGCCGCATACGTTGCTTTCGCCCACGGAGCAAACGACCGTTCCAATGCCATCGGCCCTATGGCCGCAGTTTGGCAAGTGCTAAGCAGCGACACCGGTGAACTCGCAGCTAAAGCAGACATTCCACTCTGGCTCATCCTCCTTGGATCAGCCGGTATTGCCATCGGCGTGATGACATGGGGATGGCGCGTGATGGAAACCATCGGAAAGAAGATCACTGACATCACACCAACCCGCGGGTTTGCTGCTGAATTCGGTGCTGCAACAACCATTCTCGTGTTCTCTATGCC
>QQSI01000068.1 GCA_003602645.1 Candidatus Poseidoniales archaeon
ACCCCCTGCACTCCTTTTCTGCACATTTACTCCCCCTCGTAGAGGGGGGTTTGTGTGAACAAACAATGCAAAACCGTTTAACACTCGGTCGGGCAGGGCATCACGGTGAACACCTTGATGACCTCTCACTCTTCCGCATCCGGTCGATTTTTGGCCCTTTTGCTCACGGTCATCATGCTCGGCGGTCTGGCGCCGCTTGGTTCCAACCCGCTACCAGCTTCTCCAAGCGAAGAAGTGCTGGAAGAACCGGTTGAGCCGATGAACTCAGCTTCTTCCTGTTTTACTTGCCAATCCTACGATCTGTACCTTGATGAGATGAATTCTGAAAACGGTGGCGACGGGTCGATCACCACCCTCGAACCCTCCGGTGCTCACCAGGAGGAAAGCGCCCTTGGTGGGCTTGAATTCCGCAGTGCAGAAATGATTTCTGACTTGCTTGTCTACGGACGTGACAACACCGACAAGGTCACTTTGAACCTCTTCTTACAATTCAAGGGAACACAAGGTTCCACCGCAGATGTCACCTACTCTTTGAAATCTGGTGACTCTGAAATCGATTCAGTTTCCGAAACTTTTGACGACCCATGCACCGGGGGTACCTTTGGAACAAGTTCCTGTTCTTGGACGCAAACCATCATTGATTTTGATGTCCCATCCGACGGATTCACCGTTGCCAATGGAAAACAAATTCGCCTTACTGTTGATGCTCAAGCCACTTGCGAAAGCAGCGGGGGCGGTGGCATTGGCGGAGGAAATTGCGAAGTCAATGTGGCCTACGGTGATGTTGAACAAACAAGCGGGTACTCAAAACTAGAGATGAAGGCAAACGCCCTTGCAAACTCAGTCGTGAAAGTCCACAAGCCCGGTGGCGGTTTCCTCGATCCAGAAGTGACTGAATGGTCGCCTAATCACCGCCCTGAATTCCGTGACATGCAGTTTTCTGTCGATGTTCGAGATGCGTTTGGTCGCGACGACATTCAAGGCGTCGACCTTGTGATGACCACACCAAACGGTGCAGGAACTGTCTTTTCCAAGTCCTTCGATGACGATGATTTGAAGCTCGATAACAATGGCTTGGTTGGCAACTTCACCTACACATACGAAGCGGGAATTGATGCTGGTGAGTATCCGTTACAACTTGAAATAAGCGACGTACAAGGCCACACCTTGGTGTTTGAGCACAACGGCATTGAGTTCGTTGAACACGATATATACCTCACTTTGCCAAACACTCAACCCGATGTCGTTTTGATTGCGCCCGGCCAAACTTCGGTCATTGAATTCTTGATTGAACACACGGGTGCCAGTTCATCACAACTTGAAGTGAGGTTCGACCTTGCTCGCTCTCTCCCTTCAACCTGGTCAGACCCTGTATGGGACCGGACCGACAAGAATTACCCATTGTCGGGTGGCGGCGATTTCTACCGTCCACAGTTGTCCATCGAAGTTCCTGACGGGGACTTGACCTCCGCACCAAACTCCCTCGAAATTGAGGCACGGGTTTACGCAGAAAACAATGAGGGAATTATGGTCGAGGTCGAGGTTGAAACGATCATGCTCGATATCGAAGAATCAGATGTCAACGCTCCACCTCGAATCGCTGTCTTTGAAGACGATGAACATCAGAAACAAATCGCCGACTCAACTCGACCAGAAGCCTATGACGAAACGCTTTCGCATTACGTCGATTCAGGCGATGTGAGCGGGGATTTCTTCATCGATATTTTCAACGCAGGATTCGTCACTGACAGTTTCAAGTTGCGCGTGACAGACATTCCCGATGCTTGGGACTACAAGTTCTACGACAATGAAACTGGTTTGGAACTTGAGGAAGAAGGCATTCTATCCCTCACCCCTGACGTCGGATCGCACCAAATTCTCACCGTGCGAATGGATGTGTTTCCGCCATCAGAGCGGAGCGCTCAAGACATCGGAATGGTTGGGATTACAATTTCAAGCCAAGGCGATTCAGAACTGACCACCGAGGTTCAGTTTACTGTTCATCGCACCTTTGGCGTTCTCGTGGAAGTGATTGCTGATTCAGACAGTGGTACGCTTGGGAATGTCGGTCCTGTGAACCCCGGCTCCTCTCTTTGGTACAACCTAAGAATCACCGATTCAAGCGACACCCTTGGTCAAACGACTTGGCGAATCATCAATCCGTCAGACCTTGACCGCAACAAAGAACAGGACACGGATTATTCCTCTTGGGATTACACAATCTCCAACGGCTCTGAATCTGAAATCGTTGTCGTTTATCTTGAGTCGGACCAATATTCTGATTTGAAACTGGACCTCGAACTCGGCGATAACGTCGAGGCAGGCAACCACACGGTCTATGTGCGAGTGGTCGAAGAGGGTGTTGACGCTCAAGATGCTCGTTACTTTGATCTCCCAGTGACCGTTCAAGTTCGCGAAGATGTGCAACCTGGGCGCCTTGTGATCACTGACGCGAGCAGCTCTTTGGTTCGCTTTACCTCTGCTGAATTCCAGACTGTTGAATTTATCATTGAAAATGAGAACAATATCCCGCTGGATGTGGTGATCACCCTCGAAGAGCCATTGGGATGGGATGCATTGATTCGTGCCTCTTCAGACCAGACGGGCGGCAGTTTCCTCTTGCTTACCCTTCCCGCCTACTCAAGCAAGGATTTCTCACTGGCGATTACACCTCCAAACAATCTGAAGAATGGAGAAACGATTGAGTTCAACCTCATTGTGACACCGATGGATGAAGAAGTGCCTTACGATGTGGAATACACTCAGAGCAGCAAGCACATCTTCAGTACGGCGTGTGAAGGAGCATCATGCCTGCTGAATGAAATCGTCAACCCTGAGAAGCAAACGCTCGCACTTGGTGCAGGTCTTGCCGCTGTGTTCATCTTCGCTGTCTACCGACGAGGACAACTCTCCGGAAATGTGTACGAAGATGAGGAATTCCAACCCGTTGTTGAGGACATCGATTCAGCGGTCGAGAAGGACATTCCACCCGTGGTTGTTGAAGAAGAAGAGGACGATGATCTCGAACTTTTGGACGAACTCGACTCCCTTTGATGCCTCAGCGCTTCAATCCACCCGTTGTTCGGGTTACTGCGGCTTGTTTTCTCGCCCTGACGAAGACCTCGACTCCTGCTTAAAAAAGAGCATTGTATGAACATCGTACCATTTCCCTTATGAGGCATCAAAACAGCCCAACATCTGTGACAACCATGCGTACGCCTTCTTCCGCCTCGAAGCCGCGCTCCCAATGGCAAATTTTGGAGCACCGCGACAGCGTCAAATCCGTGGCGTTGGTTGCCCTGATGTTGTTCTCTACTTTTGCCTCAATTCAATACGGTACATACGATGCCCTCGCAGCGAGTGACCAAGACGGTGACGGGCTCACTTACGGTCTTGAGTACCTCATGAACACACAACCCAACGATCCAGATTCCGATAATGACGGCCTGCCGGATGGATGGGAATGGCAGTACGGTCTTGACCCTCTGTCGAGTTCGGGTGGCGACGGTGCGGTCGGTGACCCCGACGGCGACGGTATGTCCAATCTACAGGAATACTCCTACCTCCAACCCTCTTCATGGGACATTGCCAGCACGACAGGTGTGCTTGACAATGGTGTGTGGTGGAATGGAACCGTGCCAGTCAACGACTGGGACGAAGAAAATGCCCTTCAATACAACCGGCCCGGTTGTGGTGACAGCGGAAACGACGGAACCGGTTCAGTGATTCTTTGCGATGAAGATCCGGTTGGAAACATCTGCACCAACGGCTTTGACGATGACAAAGACGGCTTTGTCGACTCGGCTGACCCAGACAACGATGGCGATGCAGATTGTTCATCAAATGACGACGATGGCGATGGCATCGAAGACGAAGACGTCGCTGGGTGGGACACAGACGGCGATGGTATGGACGATGGCTGGGAAGCTGCAAACGGCCTCAACGCAACAAATCCAACCAATGATGACGGGCCAAACGGTGATCCTGATGGCGACGGTCTGACCAACTTGATGGAATACGTCAACCCTACGTGGACCACAATGTGCGGTGCATCACCGTGTTTCCGCAACGGGCCTGATGGCTTGGTGACTGAAACCACTTCACCGTGTGATCCCGTCAATGGTGTCGGACCCGGTGGTTGTGCTACCTTTACGGCCGAAGTCGACGGCATCACCTCAACCAACCCTCAACGTGCAGATACAGATGGTGACGGGCTGAACGATTCTTTGGAAGCGTTGACCCTGCTCACCGATCCAACATCCTCGGATACAGACGGCGACGGCATCAACGACGGTGTCGAAGTTTCTGGCCAATATGGAAACCCCGCACAAGCAACAGACCCACGAAACAACAACACTGATGGTGACGCTTTCGATGACGGTGAAGAAGACCTCAACTCAAACGGCGTGGTCGACCCTGGTGAAACCGACCCGACTCGTCGAGAGGATTCAGGTGATGAAGACAACGACGGCATTCAAAATTGGGAAGAAAACCTCTCGTGCACCTTATGGAACATTGCAGATACAGATTTCGGCGGCATCAATGATGGGGATGAGCGAAACGTCTCCCACGGAACGGACCCCTGTGATTCACTGGTGAATTTCGAAACTACAATTGTCACCTTCAACAACGGCAATGGCCAACTTGCGGTTGCCGACGGCAGCGGATTCAATCCAGCAGGGGGTGTTGGTTGGTTCAATATTTCAGGTACATGGACGCCGTTCGCCTATACGACGGTTGTCAATGATGTCGTTCAAGGTGTCTCAATCTCTCCTGGCACAGCCACCCAGGTTTCGAACCGCAATGGTTCATTCTGCCACACCGATGCGACAGCTGATGGAAGCATCGCGAACACCCGTAACTACTGTGATGATGATTATTCAGACAGCGACGGTGACGGTCTTGCAGATTGGCAGGAACTGCTCGGCACCTTTGGTTGGTTCTCCAACCCCACGCTTGTTGACAGCGATGGCGATGGCGCAAGTGATTTCGATGAAGTCTTTGGTAACACAGATCCAAACGAGCCGTGTACCAACCTGCTTGACGATGATCAAGATGGGTTGAACAATTACTTCGAAACGAGCACCGGATGTGACCTTGTGTACATTGGTATTAACAACGGATCAACTGACGTGTGGGTCACCGATGATGCTCAAGCAGATACCGATTCGGGTGGCGTAGCAGACCGCACCGAATACTTCGATGGCACTAACCCAGAAAACGATCCATCTGACGACCTTCTCCCATCGGATTTCGATGGTGACACCATCCCAGACGCAGTTGAAAATCAGACAGGGACAGATTGGACCAACCCAGATACCGACGGTGGAGGCATGATTGATGGGTTGGAGTGCACACAGGAATTCTGGGTGATTAACTGCCTCGGATCTCCGTTCGACCCCTTTGACCCAAGCGATGATTTGGTCGCTTCTGAGGTCGTGTTCTGGGCCAACAACAGCACTGGCGTGGTCGATTTGGACGGCACTCAACGCTGGCGACAATACACCAACGACTTCTACACAGGTACCGCTTATGCTCACATCGCTGAGGTGCATCCTGCTGAACCTGTGATCTTACCTTCATCCAATTTCACCCATCTCGCAGACATGGCCTTCGCCAACGACACGGTCGAATGGATCATCACCTACAACAATCCACCCGTCACAGGAGGTCTAGCGTTGCCCGCTTCATGGTCGAACATGTCGTTTTATGTCGACCCTGCGGGAGAACTTGATCGTTCCAATGACACGCACAATGTCAACATCATCGCTGGACCGATTCAAGAAATTTTCATTCAACAACCTGAATTCTACTTTGATTGGGCCACGCTTGCATCAACCACGGTTCCTGGTCAAGGCTTTGCCTACGAATTAGCAACCCCTCCACAAATGAGCAATTTGAGTAACCCGCTTTCCTCGTTGTTCAACGTCACTAATGCTGTGATCACTGAAGCCGGAGCAACCAATGCGTATGACAGCGCTTTGGCCTTGCAGACCTTCCTCGCAGAAGGAAACGCAACAACAGAATTCAAGCGCAACTACAACGGTTCAGGAATTCCATCCTCGGAAGACCTCAGCGTGGTTCTCATCGAAGCCGCCAAGGAAGGAACCTGCAATGAATTCAACACAGCATTCGTCACCATGGCCCGCCTTGCTGGACTTCCCGCACGCTATGTCAGCGGATTTGCTGGCGGCACCTGGAACGGTGACGGCTATGCCGTCTTCCCAGAAGATCGAACCACTTGGGGTGAAGTTCGCTTGCAGCAGAACAGCGCTAACGGAAACACTGACCTCGGTTGGATTGCGTTTGACGCATGCCCACCTGCTGAAGAAATTGAAATTGTGAATCAGACCATTTCCTCGCTTGTTTGGGATCGAGATCTCTCCTCAACCCTCAATGTAACTGGCCAACTGCGCTTCGTCGAAAATGGAACACCAATTCCTGACTTGCCGATGGTTGGCTACCTCGTACCCCTCGCTGAAGCTGGCGGCGTACCTGGGCCCGCAGCGATTCCAAGTTACGAGATGGGCGCCGTCATCACAGATGAAAATGGTACCTTCGAAATCATTGGCAATCCACTTGAACCGGGGGCACCAGGTCTCCATCGAATTGTCATCAAGCATCTCCAATCAGGGTATGTTTCTGAAGACGGTATCATCTTTGATGGCTTCATCAACGTCACCGACGATTCCCTCATCAACCACACCGGACCAAACGCCATCGACGCTCCTGTTGTGGGGGCCGGTGCAACCACCATCATCACCGGAACCCTCTCTTTGGAGAACGCACCAATGAATGTCATCGCCTCGATTGCAGCACAAGACTCGGTGCCTGAGGTCTGGTTGACCTACACCTCTTCGGTTGATGGACTCGTGAACATAACCACCAGCATTGGGTTTGGTGGGGAATGGAGTTTCGAAGTTGAGTTGGATCCTTTGGAAACGAAAACCAATCTTTCAGCAACCCTAGGTTTCTCAGGCTGGCAAGACACATCTGAGCCATCGATTACCCCCATTCAGTTCCACCTGTTGCCTTCCACAAAGGCGATTGTACTGGATGTGCGTGACGCACCAACCCTCACGGCTACGCTCGAAGGGCCGCTCTCCAACAACAGCATCATCCTTATCGACGACAACATTTGGGTTAACGGTTCAGCAGTGACCTCTGGCGCAAATCCTGTGCCTATGCTCGGGAATCTCTCGTTCTCGATGCGTTCAAATGGCAGCGGAACAGATTGGATTGAAATTTTCAACCAAACCGTGAACGGCACTTTCTCTGTGCAGCACTTCCTCACAGCGGGTGTCGCTCAAATCAGTGCCGGCGAAATCGAACTGCAAGTCCGCTTCTTCCCGGACTCAATCGAAGCAACAGACGATGCTAACATGTCTTCAGGGGCTCCGTATCTCTTGCGAGGTTGGCTGCAATTCAACACTCAATCGGTGTCTCAATTGAGAGGTACCGAGTCAGTGGTTCTGGTTTCAATGACCGATCACCGAGGGGTGGACACTGATTTGCTGGCCTCAGGCAACTTCGACTTCACCTTCAACGGAACTTGGGTCAACACGACCGTCGATCCAGAGAGTGAAACCATCACTCTGAACTGGTTGCTCGATGCTGAAATGTATGCAGGCGATTATTTACTTGACATCAGTTTCAATGGTTCTGACTTGTATCAGCCATCCATTGGGCAAGGCTCTGTACGGGTTGCTGCTGAAGTGGATTGGAACATCACGTTAGCGCAAGATTGGACCCACATCGGCAATACAACCTACATCTATGGCGATATTTTCGATGCTGTTCACACCAACCGTAAGGTGCTTGGCGACAACATCACCATGCTCTCATTGTTCATGACCACCCTTGATGGGAATCCAATTGATTTGTCTCAAGGTCTGTTGAACAACACCACGAGCGAATACAACCTGAGCTTTACAGTGCCAACCACCAGTCCTTCGAACGCCTACGACTTTATTCTGGACATGGATTTCGACTCCCAGGCACCCGTTGGAGGTGCATATTATCGCTATGTTGACACAACGGTCCCACCAGCACTCCCGATTCCTCCTTCGACCCTTGTCGGGTTTGAATCCGAATTCGTCGTCTCAACTGAACGAAGGAATCTCATTGTAGAGATGAACAGTACGATTGATTTCAACGCAACCGTTACCGATGTTGCGGACGATTCCAATGTGAGTGATGCATCAGTGGAGTTCATCTTTGATTATGGCAACACCAACGTCTCCATAGGCACGGCGATCACCGATGCCGCTGGTTTTGCAGGTGTGGGTTGGACTGCGTCTGGAATCGCACCGGGCTATTACGATGTGCTGATGATTGTCTATGACGATCTTACTGACCCGTTGGCGGCCGGCAACTCAAGGCGAACAGGCAACTCCACATTGGTTAACCTCACAGTGCAGGTGCCAAGTGATTTCAGAATTGACAGCATTCCAAGCACCGTCACAGCGGGGTTAACGTTCAACGTTCTAGGGCAAGTGCTCGATGGTGACGACGCGTCTCGTCCGTTGATATCACCAGTTCAAATGAGCGCTTTCTGGCTCAGCAATCCCGACGAATTGTTGGTTCCAAACTATCAGACCTCTCCGAATGGTACATTCAACATGAGCATTCCAACCGATACATCTGGAAATGGAACCATCCGTGGGAACAAGGTGCTCGTGCTCTCGGTTGTCGAGGGCTCATCACCGTTCTACCTCACAGCAAGCACACAAAATGGCATTTTGGTCATGGGTGTTTCTCGATTTGAAAACATACAACCACTCAATCCGATCCTCGTGAACCGTGGCGACGAGGTGAACATCAGCGCTCGACTTGTTGAATCTTCCAATCTCTTCCTTCCGTTAGATTCCTATGATGTGGACATTGAATTCCATGAAACTTGGTTGCCAGGAACACAAACTGATGGGAGTGGGTTCGCTAATTTCACCTACCTGATTCCGTTTAATCATCCGCTCGGTTTGATCAATGTGAACCTGGTGTTCAACGGTTCGTCAGATTTGCTGGCAACGAACGCCAACCTTTCATCGATTACCATTCGCTCAACCACCATCTTAGTCGTGGATCCAATAGCGGCGAATCCTATTGCTGGTACTTCGTTCAACGTCAGCGGAACGGTGGTCAGTGACAACAACTCCGGCCTTGAACAACGGGATGGATCCCTGCTTCCTGCAAACATTCTGTTTGCTGTGAATGACCAGCCAGTTGGCTTCACAGTGAGCGGTGGAACCGTTGGCATCGGTGGTGTTTGGAGCGCGACCATTACGCTTGGAGCAAGCTTCCCAGCAGGTAACAACACCATTGCAGCCACCTACATTCCGAACGTCAACTACTACATCGGATCAACAGCGAACGAAACCTTCGACAGCAGAGGTTTCACAACCCTGCTCTTCGTCAAGCCCGCCCTTGATGGAATCGGTGCGCCGTCACTCAACGACCGTACCGAACGCGGAACGAACGTGTCGTTCCAAGTGCTCCTGAGGGACAACACAGATTCTCCAATTGGAAACCAAACCCTCTTGGTGAGTTTACCTGGACTCACGCCTTCGACCTTCACGACTTTCGCTAACGGTACAGCAGTGGGTACGATTGCCGTGCCATTCAACCTCTCTGTTGGCCCGTCTGATCTTCATGTGGAGTTTGGCGGAATCCCTGGTACGACCGGCCTCATTGGCTCAAACGCCACAACTCAGTTTGTGGTTCTTGGTCAAACGGATTTGACCATCAGCGAAGCCCCCTCAACCCTAACTGCCGGTGATTCATTCATCGTCAATGGTTCACTTGTCGATGACCTTGGTCTTCCATTGATGACCAATGGCGTCCCTTCGATTGCTGTTGTTCACCTCCTCGTTGATGGTGTGCCTGTGTCCAGCATCGAAACCGATGCTCAAACAGGTGCGTTCAGCATTGGATGGACCCTGCCAGAAGACACAAGCGCTGGTCCTCACTTGATTGAGGTTCGCTTCCTTGGTGGACGAGATTGGGTCGAGCCGATTGGTGTCGGTGACCAAATCAATCCCGAATACTACATGCCGAGCATGGACCAAGTTGAATTCAACGTAAGCGTGCCAACCAAGATCTTGCTCCTAACACCCGGTGGAAACGTCGACAGGGAAGACATCATGACCATCCAAGGCCGTTTGCTTGATTTGGTGGATACACCGTTGCCAAACCTCACCGTGGAAGTGTGGCTTGATGGGCAATGGATGACCAACGTCACAACCGATGAAAACGGCACATTCACTGCAGTTTACCCAGTTCCTGCTGACGCTGCTCTTGGCCCTGTGACTCTGGAAACGAGGTTCACTGGCACGACCTTCTACCTCCCAAGTGAATCCATGGGCACATGGACTGTGTACAGTCCAATTCAAGTCACTGTGAGTATGGAAAGCCCGGTTGCAGTTGCAGAGAACATCACAATCTCCGGCTCGGTGGTTGACAATCAACTGCTTGGAATTGAAGGGCATGTCGTGGACCTGACCGTTGAAGGTGTCCTGCTGGCGAGTGTCCTTACCGATCAAAATGGGGATTTCACCTTCGAGTGGACCGTAACTGACATTTTCTCGTTCGGCAATCACACGCTTGAAGCCCGAGCTGAAGCCCAAGGATATTATCGCTCAAATGCAGGCAATACGACCTTCTTCTTGGCCCATCGATCCGACATCACGCTTGTCTTCGATGAAGGTCGAGATGCAACCCGTGGTGACACTTGGTCGCTTTCAGGTCGCTTGTTTGACATCGACACCGTCAACAACGACGGCCTCCCATCAATGATGGTCAGCATCCGTCTCGATGACGTGGAGGTTGCGACAGCCACAACCCTCAGCGATGGAACGTGGAGTGCCATCATTCCTGCAACGATGGAACTTGCCCGAGGTGAACATACATTCACGGTCGCCTTTGCAGGCACCAATGCTCACCTAGAAGCGTCCACAAGCGCAACCGCACTCGTATGGTCCAACACCGTGATCACCATCGATGGGACCTCATCCAACATTATTGTGCGAAGCGATGAAGTCTTTGCCCCGATCATCCTCACCGGTTCAGTGGCTGAAATCGGCGGTCAAGGTGAAGTGTTCAACAACCTCACCTTGTACCTGGGTAATGGCTCAGATTGCGTTTCAAAGCGTGAAGGTGCCCGTTGTTTGGATGACATTCAGATCGCTTGGAACAACGGAAACTTTTCGATGAGTGGGAAGGCACCAGCATGGCTCAATGCTGGAGGACAATACCTGCACATCGATGCTCCACGAAACGATGCTTTGTACCTCAACGGGGCAACACAAAGCCAACTGGTGTATGTGAAGGTCAACGCCGACATCGAGGTGTCAATCAATGACATTATTGAAAACGAACAAGAGGATGTTGCTGGCAATGTCATCATCACCGCTCAAGACACTGCCAGAGGCATCTCTGGTATCCAAGTGACGGTTTACCTGTATGACGAAAACGGAACACAACTTTCCACACCGATTCAACCATTGACCGATGAGAATGGTGTTGCTACGTTCGAGTTCAACTCTGATCCACCATACGGTGATGTGGACGAATGGGGCGAAGTGTACTTCGAAATTCTGGTTGATGACCCACGTCTTTCCGATCAAAGCCGAGCTGACTTCGAAGCACTGGCTGCTGATTCGCCATGGGCTCCCGAGTACCAATACGCTGAAGTCACCGAGCCAGTTCCAACATGGGTCTACATTCTCGCCCTCTTGATCGCTGCAGGTGCAGCAGCAGGAACCGTGCTCTATCGCAGAAAGAAGTCACAGGAGTTGCTTGAAGAAGCAGCGGAAATCTTCGCTTACACTGCCGAACTCTTAGCTGCTGGTGATTCCATACGTGAAGCGATTTTCACATGCTACCAGAGCCTTTGTGCTGCATTCCAGGAGCACGGATTCCTCCGCCGAGATTTCGAAACTGTTCGTGAATTCGAGATGGCCATTCGTCAAGCAATGCCACAAATCTCTGATGAGGCCTTGGTGGCTCTTGACAACGTCTTCGAGCAAGCAAGGTACAGCAGAGAAGAACTTGGTTCTCAACACCAAGCCGCTGCTCAGCAAGCTTTGGAGCGAATGGGTCAAGAGATCGCCACGCTCACCAAGGTCCCAGCACGTTGATTGAAACGAAGGCCAAGGATGGGGCCCCTACTCAGGGTCAACATCGGTCGGGCTGAATCTTACCAGCGGAGGTGTAAGCGCCCGTTGATGTAGTGAGCGGTGATGTCTTCGCTTGAATCGGGCAGGGGCATTTCTCGCTCGAGTGGATCGTTTTCACCATCGGCGATGACTAAGCGGAGCAGTGTGTTCTCACCTTCCTTCTTTGTGAACACCGCTACATCCTTTGCGGTGACGCCAAGGAGAGGTATGGTCAATCCGTCTGGGTTAACGGTTCCATGAAGGGCCTCAACCATCCACTTCAACTGCCGGTCCGGCTCGGTTTCTGCAAGGTGAGATTCTGGAAGCATACCAGCGGAGATGAGCACTTGAGTGTGCATCGATTGAACTTCGTTGAGGTGGTCAGCTGCATCATGGAATGAAGCATGCAATGCTTCGACTGAAGGATTTAGGCCTTGGATGTTCGCCACTTCATCACCAAGGGGCGATTCTGGGCCGGAATCGGTGTCAACATCGAGGGGTTTCCATGACGCCATGCTGTACGGGTTGTGTGTGGCCTCCATGAACCTTCGTCCTCCGAATGATGAATGTGTTCACCCTTCATCAATGGTGTGGACCCTCGAAAAGAAGCGCTTTGCAAAACTTGCCGTTGTCATTGGCGTGTTGGTAGCGTTCATCCTCAGATCCTTTGGGTAGCATGTGGCGTAGGTGCGGTCAGTGTGTCGTTGATCGAGCAGGAGAATTAATGCGCGGTCACCTATGGAACGGATTGGTCTTCCCATCGCTTGCAAAATCGCATTGATCGCAGGTTGGGTCACGGTGTACCGCCAGGCGTTGTTAGCTCCAAACCGGTCGCTTGCGTAGTCCTTGAGGGCACTCGAAAGCACCGAGGGCGGTGCGTTTGGAATGCCAATGCAGGCCACAGCGTCTAAGATCCCACCGTTGTAATCGATGCCTTCGGAGAGGCGTGCGCCATATACGCCACAAAGCAAGATTCGTTTGCCAGCGTTTTGTTCACCGCGAAGGTCCTCCACGATGCGGTCAATGTCGTTCTTACTCCATTCCCTGCTTTCGATGATCTTTCGAACACCTTGAAAGTGAGTGTCGACGAGGATATCTTCCATCATTTTGTAGGACGGGGCAAACACGGCAATGTGTCCGGGGGTGCCTTCGATCAGCGCCTGGATGTGGCTGCGAATCTTATCCCACATCGCAGGAGATCGCTGTGTGTATTTGGTCGATACATCTCCAGCAACCAGCACAGGTCGTCGCTCACCAGCAAATGGTGAATCATAAGCCGTTTTCGTGGTTTTTTGCGGAGGGAGTGCGAGCATATCGGCGTACATTTGTGGGGGGTATAATGTGCCAGACATCAAAATCGCACCGGCGGTGTCTTTGAACACAGGTCCGGAAACCAATCCGGGGTCCAACAGGTGCGATGTGATTTTTCCTTCTTTGCCTTTTGCACTGAACACAAGGCATAGAGCCGTTGTGGAACCAAAGTCATTGACGCAATCAAGGATGTGGCCTAAACGATGTGAGTCAGGTTCCATAGGGTCCTCACCTTCGCCCACTTCCAAGTCAACGTCGCACCTGTTCAAAACGTCAGCGAGAAGGTGCATTCTGTGTTCCTTCTTGACCGTGGGTCGAGCGGTGGATTGAACCTGCTCTTCGGAAAGCGTCTGCTGACCGGAAATGCCTTCGTATTCATCGCATGCTTTGTGAAAGATTTCAGTGAAACGGTCAACTTCCACATTTAATTCGTTCACATCCCCTGTGAGGTCATTGTGGAGTTGACGGAAAAAATCGGCTGTCTTTTGCCGTACAATTTTCATCACGCCAAGGGCCCATGTGGCCAAATCCAACTCGAGACCTGTCGATTCTGCACCCGTGTGTTGGTAGATTGCGGTGAGGGCTCCAGTGTACTCTTCCATTTCCAATGTGGCGTTGCGGGCAATGGTCGGTGTGATCACACGTTCCATAGTCATTCGAATTCGGTCGGGAAGGTTGTGCGCCTCATCAACGATGATGATGATGTCTTCCATCGGCAGCCCCATCGCCTCAAGGCTTGAACTGCGCACGCCCTCATCAAAGAGGTGGTTGTAATCGCCAACAAACACATCGGCATGATTTGCGGCTTCCCTTGCTGCTTTCCAAGGGCATGTCTGCGCAATTTGACCGTCAACTCGGTGTATTTTGGCTAAATCGACGAGTTCGTCAACGTGCAGCGGGCTGTCAAGAATTCGCTTTGTCAGACCCGGTGCCTTGGTGAGCCATGGTTTGCAGGTTTTGTCCCTGCGCGCTCCGCTGCACAGCATAGAGAACACATGTGAGGATTCTTTGGCGAAGGGTTGGACGCACATACCGGATTGTCCAATCATATCCACGAGGGTCACAGGATCTTGTTCACCCCGTAAGGCATTAATTCGGCGAACAGTGTCGACAACAATACGATGTTGAGACTGCCTTGAGGTGAGAAAGAAAATCGTTTTCTTCACCGGCGTGACCTCTGCAACCTCGAGGGCTGCTGCGAGCGCAGCAGCGGTTTTTCCTATTCCTGTTGGGGCTGCAGCAAGGTGAAACCCACCTGAGCGGAGCGCTTCTCGACATTCACGGATCATGTCAATTTGGCCAGGCCTTGGTTGTGCATGGGCTAAAAAGGGGAACTCTCCACTCGAATCGAGTTCTGCCCCTGTTGACATAACAGCACATGACAGTCGACCCCTCTAAAGGATTGGGGGCGGAACCACAGCCAGCGGCTGCACTATTGAGCATCATTGTGCCCAGGAATGT
>QQSI01000069.1 GCA_003602645.1 Candidatus Poseidoniales archaeon
ATTCAAACATTCATGAAGTGCCTGCATTAGGCCATTTCATGCAACGCCCAGCACGAAGTAGATTGGCTCACCATTGGAGTCTCGATGAAAACTGCGTTTTTCTGAATCATGGTTCGTTCGGGGCAACGCCTGTTGAAATTCAAAAAGAACAGCGCACTTGGCAGCAGAAGTTGGAACATGAACCGGTGAGTTTCTATGAAGATGAAGCGATGGGTTTCATGGAGACCGTACGCTCTGCATTAGCAGGTTTTGTCAATTGTGATCCGGATGATTTAGCCTTGGTTGAAAATGCGACCACAGGCGTCAATACCATTCTGCGTTCGTTGAAATTTAACGAAGGGGATGAAATTCTCGTACCCGATCATGCCTACCAAGCCTGTAGGAACGCCATCGATTTTGTTGCTGAGCGCTGGGGCGCAGTTGTGGTGACGGTTAACATACCCTTCCCAATCGATGAGCCAAACGAAGTGATTGACCTCGTCATGGCAGGTGTGAGTGAACGAACGGTCTTGGCAATGATCGACACGGTCACCAGCCCAACTGGCTTGCTCATGCCGTTTGAACGCCTTGTCGGCTTGCTGGAAGGAAAGGGAATTTCTGTCTTGCTCGACGCAGCCCACGGCATTGGAATGGTTCCACTTGACCTTGATGAAATGGGGGCGTCATACACCACAAGCAACTGCCACAAGTGGCTCTGTGCGCCCAAGGGTTCTGCATTTTTACATGTAAGAAAAGACCACCAAAAAAAGATCCATCCGCTCACCATCAGTCATGGCATGACCTTTCCTCTCGGCGATACAACCCGCTTCCGACATGAATTTGATTGGACTGGTACGAGGGACATTTCCGCTTGGTGCTCCATCCCCGCGACCATCGAATACATGGCTGAAATGATCGATGGAGGTTGGCCCGCCATCATGCAACATAACCACGATTTGGCCATGAAGGGGCGAGCAATCTTGTGTGACCGGCTTGGCCTAGAGGCTCCTTGTCCAGAGTCGATGATCGCTTGCATAGCAACCATGATGCTTCCACCCGCAGAACATGGCGGGGCACCACTGCACGAGCCAGACCCGTTGCATAGCGTGCTGCAGGAAAAATACGGGATCCAGGTGCCCGTTTGGTCCTGGGAGTCTCCAAAAGGCAGGTACTTCCGTATTTCTGCCCAACTTTACAACCATGTGGACGAGTACCACTACCTTGCAGAAGCGCTTGCTACTGAACTGGGCCTCTAAGGAAAAATAATCGATGTTGAACCTGGTTTCGAAGTGTCGAGTTTCATAGGGATATTGAGTCCTTCTGAAGCTAAATCTTGAACAAAGTGTTTGGAGCGAATGTAATCCCTGATGGCAGTTCCACCGTGGTAGCCGTGAATGAAAACAAGTCCGTTCCAATCTGAATTGTACGCCCGGGTTGTGCTTTCAATAATTTTCAATTTTGCGTCAAAGAGGCCCGTTCCGTGCAGATCAATTTCGTTCATGGGACCCATTCCATCGAGGTGTTATCAAGATTAAAATCAGAATGTGAGCACTTTTTCACTCGACATGACCCATTCGGAACACTCGCCCATGGTTGAGAATTGAGCCCCATCGTAGTACGGCTCGCCCCTTAGTACACCACATCGATTCTGACATGTGCCGCACACCTTGACTGGGATGCCGTTGGAAATGAGAGATTTGAGCATGGCTGCCATGTCTTCCACCCCTGCAGGTGGCTCAATCCCATCTCGTGCCAAGTCAACGCTGTCGTTCATCAGAAAAATTCTCACTTCTGCTCCGTCTTCATGCAACCGCTTTGCCAAACGNAGGGCGTTCCAGGTCACATCAGTTCCATCGTANGGTTGTTGATTAAAAATAAGTAAAATCGCCATACCCCTCCCACCNANANCCAGCGTTTGAATCCGCCGCCAAAGCGTTCGGGATGTGTCTGAGAAAACATCACTTGAAAAGCAGAAGAAAGAACCANACGCCATGGGAAAGTCATTTGCTTCGTTTTCGCGATGGCTCATTCCTCATCGCAACAAGGTCCACGTGGCCATCTTTTTCCTTTCGTTGCTGATGATTCCGGGAGCGATGACGGCATTGCAACCAATCGACATGGAATCCTACGAGATGGAATCTCCGGAACTCACTGCACAGGCCATCATCGATGATCAATTTGCGAATTCTGAAATCATTCTCGGATTCCTTGTTTCTGCCCGCGACCCAACCTATGTTCCATCCATCGAGGAATGGCAACCAGTGCCACTCATGAGCGATGGTGCTCCAGATTATGCGAACCTACCAAGCGTCACCGAGATGGTTCCTGCCGGCGAACCTTGGGGCGGAATTTACGCCCCAACTGGAGGCATCCTTAATCTCACACTGTTGCAAGAAATCGACGGAAAAATCAACATGATTCAAGACCACCCGCTCGCTCCTGCTATGAAACCACTGGTCAACGACGTCACGGGCTCTCAAGCCCCTGGCGCAATCTCGCTCTCCGATCATTTTAGAGGGTTCATGAACAACACATCTGTCCTCACCCAACCGGGACTGACTGCTCAGGGAATTGTCACAGATCCTCCAACCAACTGGTATGATTGTGGGGTATTGGAATGTTTAGAATTCGATGATAGCAATGTCACTCAAGCGCACATTGACTTGGCTGCCGCTCGAATGGCGGAGGCATCGGACAACAATTTCCTTCGCTGGCTTTCACTCGACAGAGGGTTCGTTGCGGACATGAACGCACTGCAAGATGGACCCATAGGTGGCACCCTTGCTACCGATGGTTCATGGGAAGGGGGATTCACTGGTAAAGGGCGATGGTCAGCCTCATCGACATGGTTGCTCATCCAGTTTGATCGCGCCACCCTCGAATCGATGGGCTGGGAAGTGATATGGAAGGATGCACATCCTGAGAAACGGGTTGTGTTCTCCGACGATGGTACAAAAATTGGCGGGTACCGCATTGCCGACAATTCCCTTGTCTTGCACCCGCCTCAATACAACGAAACAATGTGTTTGGAATTGCTCAAAGAAACTGGTGGATGTTCAACTGAGTGGTCCTACATGGACCTTGAGGGGCAACTCCGCACGCATGACCGAACCACCATCACCCTCCTTGTGGGTCAAGGTGTGAACGTCGAAGTCAACCGAGAACTCCAAGCCAGCGCCGGCCTCATTCTGCTGATGGGCCTTGCAATCGTTGTTCTGCTCTACGTCAGCCTTCGCAGGGTGTCTGATGTGCTGATTGTGATGTTTGCGCTGGGCTCAGCCTTGTTGTGGATGCAAGGTATGATTGGGCATTTTTCAAGCCTCACCTCCATGTTTGGATTCAGTTTGATTGCAAGGTCACAATTCTCAAACTTACTGCCCATTCTTGTGCTTGCCTTAGGCATCGATGATTCACTGCATGCGCTTCACCGTTACAAAGAAGAGCGAACGAACAAGCAAACCCCTGAAGCATCTGCAGAGGTCACCCTGTCTCGGGTTGGACGGGCCATCATGCTGACCTCAATCACCACCATGGCTGCGTTCGCAGCCAATCTGTTCAGCGATATTGCTGCTTTGAGATCGTTCGGCATCGAAGCTGCCCTCGGTATACTTGCAGCGTTTATTCTCACTGGTCTTTGGGTCCCACTGATTCGCCTTTCCGTTGATCATTGGCTTGAATCACGTGGACACTCAACAGAGCCTAAACACGATGCAACACATTTGATTTCTGAGGATTTCCTCAAGCGGATTTCAACAGGTTCTGGAACATGGAGAAACGCCCTCATCATCTCCGCTGTTGCCTTGTTAATCACCCTGCCAGCAGCCTATGGAATGGCCCAACTCGAAGGGGATTTCGCCGTGGAAGATTTCCTCGATGAATCCTCGGATTTTGCCATTGGGGTCGATGAGATTTCGAAACGCTTTGCCGATGAAGGTGAGCCTGCAAACCTTCTCATCGTCGGGGACGTGCTTGATCCTGAGGTCTTTGCCGCTATTGATGTGTTTAGGCAAGACATGGATGTGTTGCCCGAGGGGGTGCCAGACAAAATCACCCGCCAGCCAGATGGAACAATCGATATTCTCGCCCTTGATGAGATGGTCTTCGCCGCTCAGGGCTCACTGTTGCTCAACCCAGAACCTTTCGAAGAAGCAGGCTGGATTGTCAACGAAACGGGCCATGGAATGAATTGTACAGAGGACAGTGGGGGGCTCTTAATGGACCTCACCAACCGGAACTGCCTTTCGTTCTTCTATGGGTTCTTGTCGCTCAACGGGGTACCGGGTGTCGGTCCAATTCCAAGCATTCCATCCAGCATTGTCAGCCTCTACATTGCCCCTGAAGTCGAGTTGAACCCCGCCAAACCTTGGCTAGATGTGAACGGGGATGATGCAGAATACACACATATGCTCATCCGCTTCGGTATGACCTCGCCTGAAGATTTCCCAGGTATGGCCGGCGGCATGGAAGAAGTCTGGCGTGATCTGTCTTCGTTCACCAACCTGTCAACCGGCGATCGGTTGGAAGCTGGACCTGAAGAGGACGATAAGCCATTGACTTGGGTCATGCCAACCGGCCGCCCAGTGACTCGATTTGTCGCTTCAACAACCATGCAAGAAGAAATGCAATCCTCGCTCGTCTTAGGCTCATTGTTTGTCTTTGGAACGCTCTCAATCGGATTCCGCTCGTTCAAACAAGCCAGCGTTACGCTCGTTCCAATCCTTTTGGTTGTGGTGTGGCTCTACGGCCTGATGTATGTGGCAGGTTCTTCGCTCAACATTGTGACGGTAACCATTGCCACCATCTCGCTTGGCGTCGGAATCGATTACTGCATTCACGTGACTGAACGGTACAGGGAAAGTCGGGAAAACGGGGAAACCCATCACCAAGCTCTCATCGGGGTAGGTGGAGCATGTGGTCTCGCCTTGGTAGGCAGTGCTGCATCAGACATCGCTGGTTTCTCCATGATTGCCCTTTCACCGATGGGATTGTTCAGCAATTTCGGTATTTTCTCCGCAGCAATGATTGCTTTGTCCCTCATCGCAAGCCTTGTGCTGACCACTGCCGCGCTTGGCCTCATCGCTTCGCTTGACCCAGATCCAGCTCCTTCGTTGGAGGAGAATTAATGCAACCACTGCGCCAATTGACCTTGCAAGATATCCCCCGAATGGTTGAGATCAATGAGCAAGGCTTGCCAGGCACCGGAAAGGTGACTGGAGAAGAAATGGCTGACCTGTTGAGCCTGAGTGAATTGGCGATTGGAATCGACATCCAAGATGACCTTGCTGGATTCGTCCTCTGCCTCTTGCCAAAGACAAGGTACGGGAGTTTGAACTACAAATGGTTCAACGAACGCTATGACGAATTCCTCTACGTCGATCGAATCGCTGTTGCTGACGACGCAAGAGACAACGGCATTGGATCAACACTGTACGACCAAGTTATTGCCCATGCTGAACACTTGGCTTGTCCAGTGACGGCTGAGGTGAGCCTTCGACCTCCAAACCCTGGATCGATGCGGTTTCATGCGAGGCATAGATTCGAAAAATTGGGTGTGTTTGAGCAATCAGAAAAGGCCGTTACGATGATGATTCGGCATCTGTAGCGCAGGCTTCATGTACGTAAGTGCGGGCTTGCTTATCTTCGACGGAATCGCTTCAATTTTGATTTGGTCACAAATGCCGAATTGGTGGTGAGTGCCATCCAATCGATGGTGACCGGTGCGTTCATCAACGGGTGAGCATCCGGAGCATCTGCTGTCTTTGGGGTTGGCCCCGAGAAAGTGGTGATTGTAATGACCGAAAAAGCAACCGAACAACCGGACGACGGCGACGATGAAGAATGGATGAAATACGCCAACGCAGGCTTTGGTGAAACCGATTATTCACTTTGGGATGAGCAGCCGGCAGAGGAGGAAACCACGTCGGAAGAAGAACCTGATTTCGACCTCAACTCAACCCCCAATCAACTCGACAATCACATGGAGGAAATTCCTCGCGCTCCATCACCCGCCGGACACAAGCATCTGGTTCGAATTGGCACCTGCGATCATTGCCTCGGCCGACTTGGTGGCAAAAAACGATATGAACAAACAATCGAAGAATCCGGCGCTGAAATTCGAGCAAGCGTTGTCAGAAGGGATTCACACCTTGAAACGGCACGAACTGAAATCCCGCTCTGCCCATTCTGTGAAAACCTCTACGAAGAAGCAAACTTACTGGCCGACATCATCCACGATGCGATTCAGCCCTACCAAGCCACTCGCTTACAACTTGGTGCTCGTATCCCGAAGGATCAAATCGAGGGTGAAGAGGAACTGCGAAAGCGCCTCGGTGCTGGTGGCTCAGATGCATTGAAGTCGGGCCTCGTCACTGAAATTGCTCGGAACCTTAACGACCGAATGGAAGGGAAAAAACTGGTCAATGATAAGCCACAAATCTTGGCACTCATCGATGTGCTGACGCTCACTGTCGAATTGGATATTCGGGCTCATTACCTCTACGGACGCTATCAGAAGTTGGAGCGAGGTATTCCTCAGACTCGATGGCCTTGTCGGGCCTGTAAGGGGCGCGGGTGTGAGAAGTGTGATGGCACCGGGCTGCAATACAAAAAGAGCGTTCAAGACCTAATTGGCAATCCACTCCTGGACCTCTTCGAAGCCAAAGAGCATGCCTTCCACGGCATGGGTCGTGAAGACATCGATGTGCGTTGCATGGGCCAAGGACGTCCGTTCGTCATCGAGATGAAAGAACCGAAAAACCGTACAGTCGACCTCCAAGCGGCCATGGCAGCAATCAACGAAGCAGCTGAAGGGAGCATCAACATCACAGGATTGAGGGATTCAAACCGAAGTGAAGTTGTGCGAGTGAAAGACACACCAGCAGAAAAATCCTACACCATCCGCTTCCGTGTGATGCCGTTGAGTGAAGCCGAACATGCGGTCCTTACAGCCCCTGTCGATCTTACCCATGTTGATGTCCAAAACCGTGGTTCCAAAGGGCGTAAGAATCCAAAGCGCAGGAACCGAAGGGGGGACCGCAAAAACGACCACAAGAAGCCGTTGCCAGCCGTCATCGAAGTGGTCGAAGGACCGACAGAAGACGAATTGAAGAGCCTCAAGAAGGCAGAGTTGATCGAAAAAGCAACAGCATTGGGAATCCCAAAATCTGGAACGAAAGGCGATCTCATCGAGCGAATCATGAGCGCTGGTCCGCCTGCTCCGGTCACCTTTGACCTGCCAACAAAAGAATTGATTGAGGAAACAATCACAAAACTCGCAGGTGTCAAGTTGGCCCAACGAACACCCGAACGTGTCGCACACCGACGTGCGGATTTGATTCGTCGACGGACGGTGTTTGAAACCTCTGAACCCATTATCGAAGTGATGGATGACGGGGTTATGGAAGTCGAATTCACCTTGCGTTGTGAATCTGGAACCTACGTCAAGGAAACGGTTCACGGAGACGGCGGGCGAACTCAGCCAAGCCTTTCGTCACTCATCAAAGCCAAGTGCGATGTCCTTTGGCTCGATGTTGGAGACATCCATGCAGATTGATGATTTTCAATAAGATTGGATAGCATCGATTCGTCAATTCTCGAGTTGAGTCACCTCCTGCATCCGTCGCGGTGCTTATATGGGGAAGGCAGGTCGCCGAATTGCTTGGAAGATGTACATCTGCTAATCCGGGCGCATAGGAGGCGAAAAACATGAAGCGATCCAAGGGGCTGCGAGTCGGAACACGAAGCGTGCTACGACGCCGCAAGAACGAACGCAGTCGAGTGAACATCAGCCGAGTCATGCATGACTATCAAGAAGGCGACCGAGTCGCTATCGTCCTCGATGGAGGACAACAAATGGGTATGCCCCACCGCCGATTCCAAGGCCGCACTGGATTCATCCAGAAGCGCCAAGGTGTCGCATGGGTTGTTTCTGTCAAGGA